>JABJFP010000227.1 GCA_018662715.1 Methanobacteriota archaeon
ACATATTGAACAACTTGGGATGTGGACTGCAAACACCAGCCAAGGTATTCTTCAGAGCCGAGACAAATTACACGCATCACAAATTTTAGCTCGCAATCGCATTCCAATTCCCCGAACGGTGTATGTCCGTGACATTTTGGATGTGGATCAAGCCATTGAGGCTGTTGGAGGGCTTCCGGTAGTTGTGAAAGTGACGCAAGGGACGCAGGGCGAAGGTGTATTTTTGCGCCATACTGCTTTTGAAGTCCGTAATCTCGTCCAGGGCCTTCTTCTTACCGGAAAATCAGTTTTGGTTCAGGAATACATTGCCGAATCCCACGGGAAGGACATCCGTGCCTTAGTGGTTGGCGACCGAGTTGTGGCGTGTATGCGCCGAAGAGCGCGGGGGAGAGAATTCCGAAGCAACTTCCATCTCAATGGAACGGTGGAGAATGTTGAACTGCCAGAGGGCTATGCTGAAGCGGCGTGCCGTGCTGCTCGCGTACTGGGATTGAATATCGCTGGAGTGGATCTCCTCGAAGGAAATCATGGACCGCTGGTGCTTGAGGTAAACTCATCTCCGGGCCTTGAAGGTATTGAGAAAGCCAGTGGCGTCAATGTAGCGGGTGCAATCATTGATTACATTATGGAAGATACTGCTTTTGGAGAAGTGGACCTTGACCAGTTGTTGAGAACCGTCCCCGGTTCCGGCGTTCTCTCACTTCAGTTGAGAAACCATCCCAAAATGGTCGGAAAGCGACTTCGCGAGGTATTTGCATCCATCCCAGTATTCGCACTATCTCGGGGCGACCGTTTGGTGTGGAATCCCGATTCAGAGTTGCAACTTCGTTATGATGACGTATTGGTGTGTTACGGTGAACTTACCGAACTGCGTTCATCCCTTCGACAAGCGATGCTAGGCGTTCCCAGGGAAGCACTGATGTTTGACGATAGCATGACTCAAAGTGAAGTTTGAACGTTCATTCCACATCCAACACTTTGGAAAAATGTAGGAAGAACGATTAAATGGGCAAAATGTTAGCATGAGTCATGGACTACGAGTCACTCACCCTTCTTGATTTGAAGAAACTCTGCAAGCAAAGGGGCCTCAAAATATCCGGAAGTAAAGACGATGTCGTCATTCGGTTGATGGAGGCTGATGAACTTCAAAGCGGAGCGCCTCAGCCTATCGTTTACCAACAGGGGGGTTTGGCTGGGCCGATTCCATCCGTGCAGCAAATCATTATGCCTCAAAAAAGCAGCATGTACGAAACACTTGGAACGTTCATTATCCTCTACGCTTTGGTTCGGATTGGCTGGTCGATGCTGTGGACCCTCAACAACGACCAAATGATTGGATGGTTGTTGGCCCCCGTCGGCTTTCTAATTGGCATGGGATTTCTCGTTGGAGGAGTACTTATTTATCAAGAATACAAAAATGGTATTTATCTTACAATGGGAGTATTAGTCCTATCAGGACTCCTCAGCGTTGCGTTCCACGCTGAAAATATGTCCGAGATGAATCCAGTCACGCTGGTTTGGGGTGATACTGCAATGTTCATGACGTCAATCATGTGCTCATTCTCCTGTCTCGCGATTGTAGGACTTCCTCTCCTACTTGGAGATGGAAACATGAAGCCGGGATGGCCGCCTTCACTTCAGCGAATTTTTGATGCAACTGGCGGTGGAAACAAGAAGAAACAGGTTTCATGTGGCAACTGCGGTGAAAAACTCAATGTTCCCAAAGACTATTCTGGAACCATCCAGTGTCCTGCATGTAAATCCAACATGAAGGTTTGATTCATCCCCAAAACCGACGCGTTCTAGCGTACTCAACCTCTGCTCGGTGAATGGCTTCAAGCAATCCTTCTTCATCACCTTGAGGTACTTTTACAAGAAGGCGAATCGCAGTTGCTTCGCCAATTCCCCGACCCATGAGGCAAAGAATAGCTTCAAGACCCCGGTTAGCAACAATGCTTGCGTTTTTCATCATCCGGTCCTGTTCTTTTTGGTCCTCAGAAGCCACCCATTTCTCAAGCATTGGCTGTAACCCTTCTCGGGCACAGGCAAGCATTTTTCCTTTGCATTTAAGACATGTATCCGCCTTATCTAACGAGGAATAACGAGCAATACGGAATCGCCGAGTGGCGTGGCATTTCAAGCAACAGAGCACCGCCCTTTCGTTGGTCAAACGTAATTTCAGCCGTTCGCGCAGAGCAGCATTGTCCCAATTTGGAAGCAACATATCGTCTTGGGTTCGATTCGACAGACCCAGTGGGCCAGTTGCAGTAATATGCAATTCCAACAATCCGGATTGAATCCCTTGCATTACGTCACTTGCCCCCCGAACATCCATACGCTCATGGAAGAGTTTGGAAAGGACTTCTTCCATGACTACAGTACCCCGGTATTTCCTTAGTAGTGCTTGAAGATTGATTCGTCGAGGATCTACTCCATGGCGAAGAATTCCGAATGTCTTTGCTACCTGCGCGAAGCGCCAACGAACCTGCCTTGAATTGGGCACGGTAATGCTCAGTAACTGTTCAATGGCGTCCGGTGGCGTTTCTGTGAGCCAAGAAACGATATCTTCCGGGCGAACACCGCTGGTTTGCAGTGCAATACGAGTGGGTTCTGCAATGAGTCGCCCCCAATGCCCTGATTTGGTTGAAGCCATGGCTAACAAAAAGTGACCAAGTGCTTCGTTAATCTTAGAGCCTTGACAGATATTGATGACCAAAGCATCATCGCGTTCCTCAATAGTGATCACTCGGTCAGTTGGAATTTGTTGTGTGGCTTCCATGTGAGATGAGATGACTTCAGCAAGCAGACTCATTCCTTCCGAATCCAACGGATAGTCCCGAAGCATTCCCTCTTGAGGAGAAATAAGTGAGAGGGGGTCAAATTCAGGAGGTTTTGGGGCAGGTAACAAGCCAAGGTCACTCGCAATCAAGTGACGTAAGTAACCAACGTCGCGAGCAACACCGGCGGGAACGGGTGGAAGTTCACCCAACCATTGAGGGGCTTTTGCGTGGTCGTTCACCGGTGCAACCAACAACTCGGATTGCTCTGGGTCAGCATCAACAATCATCCAAGTTCTTCCAGCGATAACGAAGCGTCTAGGAGTTCTATCTTCCTCCTCTCCTGAATCGTTCAAACTCAGTACGAAGGCCTCATCCACATTCCCTAGACTTCTGCGGGTGACGGCATCACGAACACGATAGGAACGCTTGTCTGGAATCATTGACAAGTGATGGGACACCCACTCTCGGGTTCTTCCTGCGGAAGAAAACCAACCGTCTTTGAATCGTTTTGGGACATCAACCGTGCGACCGGTATACAAATCTGGGATTTCTTCATCTGGAACGGAATACAATGGAAGAGCATCCGGCAATGGGTTCTCTGTGTTTTCAGCGGCTTCTCTTGCGACTTCATATATCGCCTTAGGCCAGCGATACCAGGGCAATTCTTCTGGCTTTGGAATAAATCGGAGCACCCAGCGTTCTGCGAGTACCTGAAGAATCGCTTCGGTATCAGCACGGTTCCAACCCTCAAATTGTGTAGCGTTGGCTAACATTTCTGTAGCCTCATCAATGGGCACAGCCTTGAAACAATGGGCCATGAGGACCAGTTGATTTGCTGCAATGGTCCGAGGCCGATTACGCCACTCGACTGGTTCAATTTCTCCAAGCATCGCTCTACGTGCAATGACGGTTGATTCGCTGAGATGATCGGTATCCCACGAAAGAAGATGGCCTCGTCCTAACCCGCCGAGTCGGTGGTCTGCACGGCCAACTCGCTGCAACATTCGGTCAACCGATTTGGGAGAATGGAGCTGAACGATACGCCTCACGCTGCCAACATCAATTCCTAGTTCAAGGCTGGAAGTACAAACCAAGCCTGAAAGCGAACCGTCTCGGAGTTTATCTTCCATTTCTTGGCGCGTTTCTGCTGCCAAGGAACCGTGATGAACTCCAATGCTCAAATCGGGAGCCATTGCCTGGAGGCGAGTTGACAGGGTTTCTGCTTCGCTTCGGCTGTTGACGAAGACCAAGCATGGTGCTTCGTTTCGTAAAATCGTACATAATTGACGATAGCAAGCGTGTTGACGAGGACTCAACGTGAGGTCCATGCTACCAATTTCATCCTCTGGTAAAGGAGTGGTGGATTCCACTGTTAATTTGGTCTCTCTATGACCCATCGCAATGATGGCCTTACCTTTGTGAGGCGAAAGCCACTGGGCGACTTCATCAGGGTTCCCCACCGTTGCAGAGAGGCCTAAGCGTTGCAATGGAGCGCCTGTTAACGCTTCAAGGCGAGCTAATCCAACGCTTAACTGCCATCCTCGTTCGGATGCTGCTAAATCGTGAACCTCATCGACAACAACGGCTTTGACCGTTTTGAGCATGGCCCTCAAATTCTTACCGCTAAACATCAATTGGAAGGTTTCTGGAGTGGTAACCAGCAGGTGGGGTGGCTTTCGGGTCTGCTTGGTCCGTTGCGATTGCGAAGTATCTCCGTGACGCACATCAACTTTGAGACCGACCGCTTCTGCAAGTTCACCTAACCGCCGGTCAATGTCTCGGTTCAACGCACGAAGTGGTGTAATATACAGAATGGAAAGAGGCTTCCATTCCTCTCGTAAACATCGGTCAAAAAGAGGTAAAATTCCAGCCATCGTCTTTCCCGAGCCGGTCGGGGCGATGATGATGCGGTCCTCTCCTTTCGCAAGTTCTGGTAGGACGAGGTTCTGAATGGGCGTTGGGTCCCACCCTTTCTCCTCTAGGGCGGTGGCCAAAAGTGGGTGCAGGTTGGAAAATACACGAGACATACTCTCCCCACCCTCGTTGATTGTGGCAATGCCCACCCTTCTTGAGGATTTGGCTGATAGGTCAACACGCTGTTAGAACTGTTGAGACGAAGATTCAATCTTCATCATCGTCGTAGTCATCATCGTCATCGTCATCGTCATCGTCATCGTCATCGCCATCGTCGTCCCAGTCTTCATCTTCTTCGTCGAAGGCGCCTTCACCGTAGTCGATGGACGTCTTACTGGCTACAGTAAAGACAAGCGCGAGGGTGATGATGGATAGAATCACAAAGATCCAAGCGAGCGGATTTTCACGAACTGAGTCAAACCATCCAAGGTATTCACCATAGGCAATGGTCACAGCATGTTCAGCTGAGTTGTCATCATCGTTAGCTTCTGGAATCATATTTTCTTCATCAACCACAACGCGAACCCGGTCTACTTCCTTGGATTCCCATTTTACGGTTAATGACAATGTTTCGCCCTGATTAATTCCAGCCACTGCGACCGTTTCGAAGGGAGTTTCATCATCACCAGCGTAGAATGAAACCATGAATTGAGTCGTTGTGTTTCCACCAGCGTTGAACACGTCTGCAGTAACGTCAATCTTTGACCCAGGTGAAATATGGTCATCGCTCATTTCGATGTTGCTGATTCGCAATTCAGGTCCAACAGCACCCAATCGTACCCATTGTCGCTCAAAGTCCGTATCGTCTACAGCAAGTTCAGGAATCGGACTTGCTTCCGAGTTTGATACCACTGGGAATTGATTTCCAGCAACATCGTATCCAGTCAAGTAGAATCCGACAAAGTCTCCTGCCTTAGGGACAATGGTTCCGCCTGCGGTAATATCTAGAACTCCTGTCCAGGTCACGGTTTGTCCATCTTGCTGCATTCCTAGTAGCGTTGAACCTGCACCGATGGTCATTGTACGAGTAGCATCGCGCATGACCCAATGGACCATCTGCTTGGAACCTGTGAGGTCTGCATCTTCAGTTCCTTGGAACTCAACAGGGATTTGAGTGAGGTCGTTGCTTGCAGAGATATCAATCACGTTGAGAGGAGCGATTCGACGGGTTACACGAGGTGAAGCATCGTCAACTGTCACCTGAAGGGTCGTCGAAACCAATGTTCCGGTCATGTCTTCTCCCCGTCCTGGAATGTTTGTAATTGAAATCAAACATGTTCTGGAAGGAGAGGACTGTAAGGTGAGGGCGGATGAGAGAGGAACTTCTACTGAATAACCACCTTCGTCCGTGAGTGAACCATCAGACCACAAGTTCTCGCCATCAAAGACTTCTACAAGAATACCGACATCTCGGGGAGCTGCGGTTTGGCTGCCTTCGTATACAACTCGTCCTGTAAAGGCCAAGCGGTCGTCTTTACGTACACGGCTACCGTCTGCAACTGGCCCAACTCGGGGTTCACTGATATCTTCAACTTCAAAGTCGGTAGGTGAAAGCATCAAGTCGTTTTCAACCCTAAAGGTGTGCTCAAGAATTAAAATTCGAGACGGATCAGGACTTCCAAGTTCTTTGTAAACAAGAGCGACGTCACCCATTTCTTCGTCTGGCCAATCCCAACTGATGATAAAGTTGAATTCCAACATAATCCACGGTAGACCCGATTCATTGGTCGTTTCAACCATGCTGCTTGTTGGGAGCAAATTGAGGTAAGGTGAATCGGACCAGAAGGTGTTGTTCAAACCGGAGTACGAGATACTCTGAGCATCTCGTTGAGGGTTTGGTCCTTCAAAGTCAAAGACTAATGAGATGTACTCAAAGTCAATTGCAGTGTTAGCGTCAATGAATCCAAGTGAAATGGTTTGATGCATTCCAGCATAGACTGCTTCGTCATCTTCGTGACCAAGCCATTCAAGTCCAGTAAATACCGCTGCTGAATCTTTTCGTGTTCGGAAGGTTGCATCATCGTACGAGAACCCTTCTTCCGATTCAAACTTGAGAAGTTCGTCTTCAGCATTCATGACCGTATAGTGGAGCGGGTTTCCGGCTTGGTCGCCACCGTCCCAATAATACGAGACTCGGCCCATGTTGGGGTTACGAGAAGTGTCAATGTTTGTAATGAACCACTTTGAACGCTTCTCCGTGTTATTGGTCACAGTTTTGCTAGCATATTCTTCCGGGTCGGCCACACCGTTTCGGTTCAAATCATGGTCTGCCTCAACCCAATACTTGAGTGTGAGTTCCATTGGATGGCCCACCTTGTCTTCAACAAGAACACGAATAGGCTGCTCGGTCGTAGCGGCTTCGTAAGACCCTTCTTCAGGAGAGACTGCCCTTCGTTCAGGATGTGTAGCATCGATCTTGAACGTGCGCCGCCAGTCAGCGTTAGGTTGCTGGACGTGGTCCGGGTTTCGTTCGTTGTAGGTCTGTACTTCGTAGGTCATTCCATCAGGGACATCGATGTTTGGAAGATCAATCGATACGAAGAACGAACCGTTGAAATTCGTGGTATCCCGAGCGGTACTCTCAACGTAGCCATTGCGTGAAACTCGTACGTCAAAAGCACTGTCTTTTGGAGCGTCTTGAGTATCTTGGAACCACATTGCGCCGGCAAAATGAATCTGGTCACCTGCTGCAACCCATGATTGGTCAGGAGTGTCAAGAGAGGTAACTCCTCCATCATTGTCACGAACCTTCAGCCAACCTAGCCCAAAGGAGCGGTTGACTTCAAGACCCAATTCAGATGTGAGTGGGAGAGGAGCGTAACCCGCAGTTCCACTGTCGTCAAGGCATCCCGTTCGGAAGCGGACGTTGCTTTGGTCTGGGAATTCACTTGTGACGTAAAACATCCAGTGAATTTCCAAAATCCCGTTGCTCTCAACTGAATATGAATTTGAATCCATGACAACATACTGACCTGGGTCGTTAGGAGCAGGGAATACATCGCCATACTGCCAAGAGAGGATTGGATTGTTCGCCATAGAGTTGGTTCGCAGTTCAAGTTCTGCACTCACCATTGAAGTAGCACTTTCTCCGATAATGTGGCGAGTAACAACTTCGTAAGGCGTAATGCGCTCGTGAAGAATTTCGCCTTCTGGAATAGAAATGTCAAGATTTACGGTTTGCATAATATACGTAATTTGGAACGATTCCAGCGTCAAGATGCCCGCAGAACTGGAGGTCAAATCAATAGGAATATCTGCAATACCTGAACCCGTATCCGGAATAGCATTGTTCAATGTGCTTACGATCGAATTTCCAGCCGTGCTTGACGTTACGGTCAGAGGCCCAAGAAGGGCTCCACTCTGGGCAGAACGCTTGTACACGCTCTTTCCGTCAATGTCAATTCCTGGTTGTTGTGGAGCATTGGAATGCAATGCAACCGTTAGGTCGGAAAGGGACGGGCTGTATCTTGATTGTGAGGTTGAGAGTTCAATTCTCAAGCAGAGATAATATCCTGTTCCAGTCATTGATTTTGTTTGGTTTGGAGACGTAAATTGAACGACCCCGCTACTGCCCGAACTACATGACGTACTCGAACTGTAGCCTAAATTGACCTTAACCGATGTTGAGCTCGGCCTCGATTCATTCCAATCAACGGTTGCAGCAACAGTGGTTTTTGCTCCGCTGCCCACATATTGGTAGGTGTAATAGTATCCAGAGGTCTGATAATTGGTGGTGTAACTTAACGCTATATCTCCGAGGACCGGCGTTTTTGAAGCAGAGCCATTTAGGGTCGCTCGCCATAATATTGAGTTCCCTGTACTTGAGAACATGACCTTCTGTCCTATTGAAGCAGCCTTCCATGTGGTACCGCCATCGTTTGAGAGGTCTACTCGGATGCTGGTACCTGTAGGCGTTGAACCGAATACTCCGCTAAGCGTGATTGAATCAATTGCTTGTGACAGACTCACGCTTTGCCCCACGATCATCTGGTTAGATGTTGAAGAAGAGCGGACATCAAAATGAGCACCGTCTCCGTAAACATGGACGCGCCTTTGGCCTTGAGAGCAATATGATGCGTAATAATGACAGGAGAAGTAGACCTTGTGGTCGTCCGTGTCAACCATCCCATAGTGGCCTCCGCCTGGCATTGTACGTTGACCTTGCGGATTCAAAAAGCCATTTTGTACGCTGAAATAGTAGTGAATGCTTTTGTAACCAGTGTTGTAGTAATAGATGTTGTAAGCAATGTTAGGCATGCTTACCGTAAGACCTGCCCCATAATCGTAGTAATAGGAAGTTGACATCATCAGCCATGAGTTGTATACGACGGTTGGTGAAGCAGGGTTTACCTCTTTGACGTAATGATTCTGGGCAGAAGTATCGTAAATAGCAACATACATTTTCCCTGTATTATCATCAAAGTCAATACCAGTGACATAGTTTGGATAATTGTAGTTGTACATGGCTTCACAGGTCCATTGGGTCTTAGCCGTGTTTAGGCTCCACTTTGAAACGCTGTAATAGGAATAATGTGCAGTGTAAATATCGCCGTTGTAGATGTCAGCATCGTGAATACTTCGGTAGGCGTTGGTATTGCACGGTGAGCCGTAGGAAATAGACGCCGTACCCAGATAAACACCTGTTGTTGCGTTGTATCGCTGGATGGTTGGGAGGCCAGTCATGGAAGTTGAGGTGTATCGGAGAACATGGATTTGGTCATCAGAAACTGGGACGGTGACGCCGGTGTAGGTCCATGAGCCGCCAGTAACGGTAATATCGCTGTATTTTTTGGTAGGACTCACGTATCCTTGGTCGCTGAGTGCAACGAACTCACCTGTTGTATTCATTGTTGCACTGCCAATTTGACTGACTTGGCTTGAACTGCTGAACTGTGGGGAATATTGTGTTGGGTTACCCTTCAGGTAGACCGATTGGCCCGTGACTTCGAGATTGTCACGATAAACCGTTTGGAACGGCGAAGGGGCACTGCTGCTCTTTCCTTGGATTCTCGTATCGCCTTCGCCACCATAATGATCGTTGGTTGAGAAGTTGGTCCACGAGGTTTGACTTGCGTCCCCACGTAGATTAAATTCTGCCGAGGTTACTTCAGCACCATATGGAATTGAAACAACACCTGCCGTACCGTTCCCGGTTTGAGAGAACGTGTGAGAATAACTGGTTGACCCGTCCTTAAATTGGGTTTCAGTTGTCGATGCAATCGCTAGAGGCGAGAGCATTGATACTACAAAAAGAAGCGAAAGAAAGATTGCACGACGCATGATTTCCACCTACAGGTGGTTCTCCACTATTCGCATTGCATATGAAGGATGCCCCTAGGGGTTACTTCCTTACCCGTCAGCGGCATGGTTCCAAGAAACGAAAACCGAGGGTTCAAGAGGCTACCCGCCATGGGTTAAACAGGTGAGTCTATGAGTGAAAAGAAATCCTTCCTCCCCCGCATGTGGGAATCCCAATATGGAAAGCAGTACGGAATTACTGCAATTGTTTCTGGTGCAAGCGGTGCTTTACTCGCAATTTGCGCATACCAACTCTTATTCTTGCAAGACCATTCCGAATGGAGCAAACACACTGGATTGGCATTGACGCTCGGATTTGTTTCGACGATCATGTTTCTCTTGTCGTTTCCCGAATTTCTTAGATTCCGAGGACACATCAATACCCTCGAGGAAATCATGGAAATCCAATCAACTGCTGAATTACGCCGCCAAAAGAACGACGGAGACCTCTCTGCTCAAATCCTTGGGGCAGGATATCTCGCTCAATGGAATGAATTCCTTGATAGCAGAGGCCTCCGCAGATAAGCACGAGGACGACCAATGTCAAGCCAAGACCCGTTCAAATCCTTGGTTCTGGAAATCGCTCTTGCAGTCGGCATGATTGCATGTTTGGTTCTAGCTCTTTTCATCCACACCGGCTCAATGCCGCCTCTTGTTGTGGTTGAATCAGAATCGATGATTCACGATGAAGATGGAGAAGTTGGTAGTATTGATGCTGGAGATCTCATCTTAGTACACGATAACCCTGCAGATACCATCGTCACCTTTGCAGAAGCTTCCGATAGAAACCATCCGTCCTACGGATACGAGATGCATGGGATGGAGGGTGACGTCATCATCTACGCTAAGAACGGCGAAGATGGAACTCCAATCATCCATCGTGCAGTACTGAGAGCCGTTGCTGCAACGACAACTGTCCCAGACCGGGGGGCAACGCCTCCGTGTCCTGCTGAAACATCGTATGACGAGGAACTCGTCGGGCCTGATGGAGAACCTGGCGCCTGTATTTGGACATGGACCGTCCCCGGAACTTCAGCCATCAATGTCAGTACAATCTCGATTCAATTTGACGGCGCAGATGCGGGCTTTTACGACTGCAAACGACCCGCTCATGGGAACGTTGAGTCCCACCTCGTGGTATGGGATTGGCGACCTGAGCACGAAGGAATACTCACCCTAGGAGATAACAACCAATGTTCAGTTGACCAAGGTGCTTCAGCCACCAATGGCTCAGCCGGTGTACACGG
>JABJFP010000228.1 GCA_018662715.1 Methanobacteriota archaeon
AATTGGCGAAGCAAAACTTGGCTCAACCGCAGATGGTTGGAAAATTCTCAGAAAATTAATCACGCGTCGCATCTTTCCTAACCCACTCATGTGAACCAAGCCAAGTCCTCAAAGACCAACACCATCTCGGAACTTCATGGACCGTCTCAAAACCATTGTTTTGGGCGCTAGCGGCTTGGTCGCTCAAAGATTACAGCAACGCCTTTTCCAACATCCCTGGTTTGAATTGAGCGCGATTGCTGGAAGAAGTGAACGAAAAGGAGAACTTCTAGACAGCATCCAATGGAACTTGGATGAAAAAAGGCCGCCTTTTGACTCGATGATACTTGAAGACGTCTATGACGCAAACTTGCCTGTAAAGCTCTATGACGCAGGCATCCGAGTGGCTTTTTCCGCCCTCCCATCCGAACATGCCGTACATGTTGAGCCAATGTGGGCACAATCAGGGATTACGGTTTTTTCCAACGCATCGTCTTACCGGCAAACCGAAGGCGTCCCTCTCGTCATTCCAGAGATTAACCGAGATATGCTGACTCAACTCGGGGCGGTTGGTCACCCCTTAGCATGTGCAACAAATTGTACGCTCTTGCCCATCATCATGCCCCTCACGCCTCTTCACCGTGCATTTGGACTGCGTTCTTTTTCGGTACGAACCGAACAGGCCCTTTCTGGTGGAGGATATCGCCTTCTGGACCACCGAGATGGGAATTCAGAACCTTTGAACCATGAAATTCCAGGAGAGGCTGAGAAAACAGAAGCAGAATTCCGAAGAATACTCGGTTGGACCGGACCGGCTGACATTGTTTGCAAACGTGTGGATCGCAAGGATGGGCATTTCGTTGCAGTTACGGCTCAATTTGAGACCGACATCACCGCTAAAGACGTCCGACAATGCCTTGATGATTGGAACGCTTTGAATACCGACAACCCGCTACCAAGCGCACCATTCTTGCCAATAATGATTCAGTCAAACCTTGATGTCAACGCCCATCTTTTTGGAGACGGTGTTACATTTGAAGACACACCAGACCCTACCGTGAATCTCAAGACCGGCATGGCCATAATTATGGCCTCAATTGAGTGTTTGGATTCCCGTACTGTGTCGTTTGAAGCCTATTCGCACAACACCATCCGTGGGGCTGCTGGAGGCCTCGTCTACCTTGCAGAACTCGCTTACTCCATGCATATGTTGTGAACTGACACCAGTTAACCCGCATGGCTAAAGGGTGGAACCGCTCCCTTTCACTCGGTGCGAGCATGGGTATTACCGCAATGATTCCTGACACGACTATCGGCCAACTTACTCAGGAAGCGGGTAAGCGATGGGGCGAAATCTGGGACGTCAACGCTGCTCGCATGTGCATCATGCTCCTCTGCCCCCGCAAGGAACGTAAAATGATGGAACTCCACGGGGATATGGTTGAGCATGGGCAACCGGTCATGGCTTCATTCCACCGACCACGAGCGGAAGCACCACTGCTTGAAGAACAAGGTTTTGACACCCGTGCAGCATCCATCCAGTTTGTTGACCTCGCCACTGCAGACCTCGGATTATGGATGCAACACTTGGTCACCAATGAAGGATGGCTACGAGGTTCAATCGAGATATCATCCGTTCCATTTTCGGTAGGATTGCCAACTCAGCGACCTTTTGAGACCATCAAGACGTTGTACTTCAGACACCCCTCGCTCCCACCTCTCGAACGCTACTTTCTTCCATTCCCACCGGACTCTCTCCCTGGCAAATGTTTTGTGAGTTTGCCCCGACGGGCTGCGGCTGAAATGGCAAGGCAGCAAGCAGAAGTGCTGGGCGTCGGAAGGCTCGAAAAACCAAAGCCTGAGCCGAGACCTGAACCTGTTCAAGAACCAACGCCTTCTCCTGAGGTGGAAGTTGAGCCTCCGGCCCAACCAAAATCTGAAGATCTGCCCACAGAGGCTCCAGAAGAAGTTGAACTCCCGAAGGCAGAACTCGCACCTTCAGTACCACTACCTCCGCCGGTTGCGCCAAGTCCTGCAATGGAACCTGCATCAACCGATCTCCCGACCTCTACGACTCCCGTAGAGGAATCATCCGAGGAACTTGCACCGGTCAAACACGTTGAACTTCCAGAACCTGAACCGGAAGTAACCACCCAATCAGAATTGGAGATCGAACTGCGTGGATTCTTCCAAGAACTGATTCAAGCAGGTGTTGAACCATCATCCTTCATGGACGACCACCGTTGGGAAGATTTGAGTGAGCGTGCTCTTGCAGAAGGACTCGAGACATGGCCCATCTTGCTGGAAATGACCGCCATGGGCTGATAAGGTTAAAATCTAAGAGACAAGAGGAAAGGTTGGGTTACGACATGGGATTCTGTATTAATTGCGGCCAACAACATGCTGATGGAACCCGTTTCTGCCGATTTTGTGGAAACCAACAACCCGGGGAGCCCTTGCTCCAGCGACTTCGTATGGAAGCACAACAGATTCATGCTATGCGTTTGCAAATGCAAGCACAGCAGCAAAATAACCAGTATCAGCAGCAACCTCGCTGGTGAGGCGGATGCGCCCCAAACACTTGGCCATCAAGTTGTCAAAACTTCAGCCACACCCCTGTTTGGATGTGCAACTCGAACAGTACGCTACAGAAGGGGACCTTGCCTCCTATTGGATGTTAGCGGTTGACCAACTCGACGAACTCGATGGGAAAACTGTCCTTGACCTTGGAGCAGGCAACGGAGTGTTAGGGATTGCATGTCTTCTCCTTGGCGCAAAACACGTTCACTTTGTCGAGTGCGACGAAGATGCGCTTGAAGTGTTGCGAACGAATCTGGAATCAATGTCCAACGAAGAATCTTGGACGATACACCCCACACGAATAGGCACCGATGATTGGACGATTCCTGAAACTGACCTTATCGTCATGAATCCACCTTGGGGCGTCCAAATGGCGAGAGCTGACCGTCCGTTTATTGAGGCTGCCTTGAGTACTCAATGTGCAGCAATTCATCTTCTTCATAGCCGTGGCTCAAAGCATATTGGAGGCATGGTTCGTGACGCCGGATGGAAGTATGAACACGTGATTGCAACAACGTTTAGATTGCCTGCTCTCTACGGACACCATTCAAAGCGCTCAAGTGACACTGAGGTCCTCTGTTGGCGAATCCATCGACGAGGAGATGCCCGTTTGCCCACTGAAGAAGACCAGTAGGACCGTAAGGGGGGTTGAAAAGGAGGGAGTCCCCGCCTTCAACCAGCGAAACGGCGTGCGACCCAACTCGGGCCATGTCTGCTAAAGGAATGATAGACATGACGGCGAGCCTCGTCACCCCAGGAAGCATCATTGGCCAAGAAGGTCAACATACCACCGGTGAAGGTACAACACTTCACGAAGGAAACATCATCGCAACCGTAATCGGTTCCGTCCAAATTGATGACGGCATGATTTCCGTTGGGGCTAGCAAAGCGATTATTGCGCCGAAAATTGGCGATACTGTTCTTTGTGAAGTCACCAAGCTTAACGAAAAGAACGGGGAAGCAATGATTCATGTCATCGAGGGCCAACAAGGCTCCATTCAACCTCAACACCTCTACGGGCAGTTCTACGTAACTGGGCTCGTGGACCGATTCATGCATCAAACATCAGATGCTTTGCGACGAAGAGATATTTGCCGCGCACTTGTCAAGGAAGTGACTCCTGTTGTCCGTTTGGATTTCCGTGAACGAAATGATTGCGGTGTTCTTCACGCAATTTGTCCTCCGTGTGGCGACACGTTAACCCTCCATCAAGATGGAGACTGGAACATGCTTTGCCCTACCTGTGGTGCACAATCTTACAGAGCACTTGCCGATAATTACGGTGCTGGATGGGCTGAACTTGAACAAGGAGCAAGCTCCATGAACAACTCCGGAAAGCGCTGGGGCCCAGAAGCCGAAGCCATGTTTGCACGTGGACCTGCTGGCCGGGCGACCTTCATTGCAGCCGATGTTCGTGAAGATGGACGTGAGCGTACATACTTCCGTTTCGAAGGCATGGGTGGAGGCCGTGGAGGCCGACAAAAAGCAGCACCGGGAACTCGTCTGTTTGTGGGTGGACTTCCTCGTGAAGTTGGAACTGAACAACTGCGTGAACTCTTCACAAAGCACGGCGAGATGACAGATTGTATCGTACTGGTTGATGATGCTGGTGCAAACCGTGGATTCGGATTCGTCACCTACGGCAGCAAGGCCATGGCCGATGCAGCCGCAGCAGCACTCGACGGACATCGAATCAACGGACGACGCATTGGTGTTCGTGACGCGGACAGCGATGACAAAAAGAAGAAGAAAGGCGGACGAAGGGACCTTGAAGGGCTCAAACTCTACATTGGAAACCTTCCGTTTTCAGCAACTCAAGAGCAACTTACCACGATGGTTGCTGCTCATGCGACGGTCAATGAA
>JABJFP010000004.1 GCA_018662715.1 Methanobacteriota archaeon
ACGCCTCAAGTTGTTGCTGGAAGAATCCAACCTTGGCATGCTCACGAGCGTCCTGTTGACGGACTTTGGGCATTTGCAAGTGAGATGAACACGGCTCAAGACAAGGCAGAATTGAGAAGGAAATTCTATGTTGCACTCACCCGGGTAAAGGACCGCCTCATCATTACCGGTAGGCCGAGCAGTACCTCGACATTTGATGCTGAATCAGGAGCACTCTCCTTGGTGGTAAAACCCGACCCGAGAACCATGGGGCGGATGTGGGTTGAAGGATTACGTAGAGCATCTTGGCGAGCAGGCGATGAACACAGCCCGTGGCTTCTTTCTGGAGACTACGGAGCCTCTTCACTTCCCCCATATGCCTCATCCAAAGTACCCGTTGCACTCAATCCAGCCCTGCTCCTGACCAACAACCCTCTTGGTGAAGATGGGGTGTCTGGAATGCGACTTTATCACCACCCTGACTGCTTCCACCAAACGACCCCACCTTCCCCCCAACAACGTCTTCGTATGCTGGAGGCGCATCTTGACCAGTCAACCTTGAACGAGAGCGATAATGATGTCATCCTCCAACCTCTCCAAGAGACAATCAAAGGCGCAGCCCACCATTTAGACGCTACAGAGGCTTGTCCTCGAAGGTATTGGCTTGAGCATATGAAGGGTTGGGCCTCTGAACCGTTTAACATTCCAAATGGCCTTACGAAACCCAAACAAAAGCGCTGGCCTTTGCCAACAGAATTTGGATTGATGATGCACCGCATCGTTGAGATTGGACTTCGTAATCCCCTCCAATTCTCAAAGGATACTCCAAAATTACCTCGTGACTGGCATCATGAAAACGATGGGACTCTTGCCTCCGAAACAACAGTTGGAAGAGTCATGGCTGAATTTGGATACGGGGAAACTCAACGCAAAGGCAGTACAGAATACCGGTGGAGGGAACGGATGCTTCACCTCAGTTCTCTCATTGACACGGGTCTGCTTGGACGATGGGTAGCCGGAGAACCTCTCCACGGATTCATCGTTGAAGCAGTCCGAACCGAGCTTCCGTTCATCCATTCGTATCCGGTTTCAGTTGATTCGTTCAAGCGCAGTCGTTTTTCTCCTAACGGCCCCGTTGAGCAAGCAACTGTTGAACGCGTTGATATGAATTTTAACGGACGTGCCGACTTGGTATTGGCGCTGGCTGACGAAAACGGGCAAGGATGTCTTCAGGTTGTTGACCTGAAAACAAAGGGATGCATGGCTCCGTTTAACCCGGATCTCCCGGAAAAAGGCCACGCTTTGCAAGAGGTCGGACCCGAAACTACGAACCCATTCCCTGAAACGGATTCTGAGGCAGAGATTCTCTATGAGCACCGCCTCCAATTGACGCTTTATTCGGTCGCTCTTGAAGCGATTGAACAACTCAAACCGAAGGAAGAACAGCGACGTGTTCTCCCACCAGCACTTCTGCTGGGGGCTAACGGGCGTATCGTCCAAATGACTGAAGAGGAATTTTTGGCTGCAAAGGCTGACCTTGAACAACACCTTCACTGGCGCACAATGATGCACCTTACGAACGGAAGTGAGGAACCAGAACGATTGGAATCAGGCTCCACAGTGTGCCAGGGTTGCCCGTACTACAAAGGCGATGTTCGCCGGTGCGGCCCAAAGGGAGAACAACTTGGCTTCATTGATGACGCTGAGGCTTAGTTCCAGAAAGAACAAGTGTACCCGCCCATCCTTCCTTTGCTCCGGTTTGAATTGCATTTACATTCTCGAACCCTGCGCTTAGCATTCCTTCCACCCATGTTTGAATTGAGAGGGTTGTCATGTGCACGTTGAGTGAATCGGGCCAATCATGGCTTGCTGGATTTTCCTCATAGTGGTCCATCCCAATCACAAGTTTACCTGCTGGATTCATCCAATCATCGTGAATAATTTGAAGAAATTCCAGCGGTTGCTGCAAGTAATACAAGCATTCCATGCTGTGGATGACATCAACGGGTTGCTGAGGCTTCCATTCCGGAAGCTGTCCGTAATGATACAAACCCTCTGGGTCGATTTCATGTGCTCGTTCAATCATAGCTGTGGCTCCATCAACTCCGGATGCAGTGGTGCAGTGTTGATGATTGGAAAGTTGGCGAACCACCCATCCATTGCCACAACCAATGTCGATGGCAGAGAATGGTTTTGACGCGTCTTCCAGAAGGAGGTTCAACATGACATCTACACTTGCAGCATGGCCTTTTTCCATGCCCACATCTTTGCCTTTTTCTGCCCATTCATGAAAGACATCGGTCGCTTTCCTTTGGTCCATGAACCGTGTCTGATGAATCCCGTCTTTGAAGGTGTTCATGACGAAAAGAACATTCATCACCTCTCCTTCGGGAGTTCATGCTTGACTCTGTTACTACCCTCAGCGATGTCCTTTACCCACCCTGTGAGCCTTATCAGAAAGGAACACTCTCCGTTACTGACCTCCATACTGTTGCCTGGGAGGCAAGTGGTAATGCTGACGGAATCCCTGTTGTGGTCATCCATGGTGGCCCTGGAGGGGGCGGTCAGCCTTCCTATCGCCAGTACTTTGACCCCGAGGCATACAATATCGTTCAATTTGACCAACGCGGATGCGGCCAATCCACTCCTCATGCTGAATTACAAGACAATACAACCCAAGCGTCTGTTGGGGATATTGAAACATTGCGGCAACACCTCGGGATTGAATCGTGGCATGTGTTTGGAGGGTCTTGGGGCTCGACTCTCTCGTTGATTTATGCTCAGGAACACCCCACTCGGGTTGAAAGTTTGATCCTCCGTGGCATTTTCATGTGCAGGAAAAGTGAACTCCAATGGTTCTATCAAGATGGAGCAAGCCACATCTTCCCTGATGCATTTGCTCCGTACCGCGACCACATTCCTGTAGAAGAGCAGGGCGACCTGATCAAGGCCTACTACTCCCGACTTACGAGTTCAGAGGGAGCAATTCGTCGCGCTGCAGCAAAAGAATGGACTCGTTGGGAGATGGCGACCAGCCGCCTGTTCCCTGATCCAAGTTATCTTGAAAAGGCAGAAGACCTGGATTTTGCGGTCGCATTTGCCCGCATTGAATGCCATTATTTCATCAACGGTATTTTCCTAGAAGAAGCCCATATCTTGAATCATGTGTCTCGTATTGAATCCATTCCAACCGTCATTGTTCAAGGCCGATATGACGTTGTTTGCCCTGCTCGTAGCGCATGGGAATTGCACCAAGTTCTACCAAACAGCTCCTTGACGATTGTACCTGACGCTGGCCATTCTATGGGGGAAGTCAGCATTGCCAGAGAGCTTGTTGCGGCAACGGATGCTCTGCGTTGAGGAAAAACCTCGGAAGGCCCGTACTTTTGGACCCGTTCAAGCGTCGGCTTGATAGGGAGGAGTGGACTCGGGGAGAATGGAGGCTTGCCTCCGGGTGAGAAGATGACTGAAGGAACCATCACGCCAGAGGTACAAATTCAACAATTGCAAGACTCTCTTGCAACTGAGACAGACCGTCTTCAGAAATTGTTTGCAGCGTATGAAACCCAAGAGAAAGACTTGGTCGATGCGCGTGCAGAAATTGAAGTTCTAGAAAAGGAAATTATTGACCGAGAAATCGATAAAGAATCCCTTGAATCAATTATTTCTCAAAAGGAAGTTCGAGTCCGAGAATTGGAAATGAAGGCAACAAAGGCATCCAAGCGTGTTGAACACTTGGAACCTGAACTTGACAAGATGGAAGAGAAGTACTCTCGTGAGAAAGACCGCCTGGGTAAGGTATTCGGAATTGCGGAAGAACTTGACAATGATTTGCGTTTGGCAGTCACTGAAATGAAATCTCGTGATGACTGGTATGTTGCTCACATGCAAATTTTTGAAGATCTGAACAAGGCCATCAAGGACCGATACGAAATGATTGAGCGAGCCGTTGAAACCGAACGCAAGTCACAACACATGTCCCGGGCCTTCAATGACCGCATGGAAGAAATGGTCCAAGCACGTTCGGATGAAAAAGCAACTCAAGATGCGGAAGCACAAGCAGCTACTGAAGAAACAGCCTCAATCGAAGTGGTTGAATCAGCACCAGAAGAAGCAGCACCGGAAGCAGTACCAGAAGAAGCAGAATCAGAAGAGGACGAATCCAATGACGAAGCTCCTGCGGCATCCTGGGGCGACGGCGAAGACCCCTGGTCTGGACAGTAGGTGTTGACATGGCTGGTTTGGCCCACGGCGGCCACGGCCCTGTATTTATCATGACAACAATGGGCGTGAGCGCTCTTTTTGTCGGCGCCCTTATTGACCCAATTTTAGGCCTTGTTCCACTTTTTGGAATTTCATGTTTGATGTTTGCAGCCTTCCTCGTTAATTTTTGGCGTGACCCCGACCGCCCAATACCTCGGGATGAGGGGGTTTTGGTTTCTCCGGCCGACGGGCACATCATGTTCGTTCGCAGAGAGCGAGCAACGGGGCGGCGTCCTTCTAATGCTGAACGTGAACAGGGACCAGTCGAATCAGATTCACTCACTGGAGAGTGGTATCCTCAACCCCTTGTTGAACCGCTCACCTTTGCTACTGAGCAACGCTATGCGGCTGTGGAGGAGGGAGAAGAGCAGGCCTCCGATGTGATCCGAGTAGCCGTTTTCATGTCCCCTCTTGATGTTCATGTTAACCGTGCTCCAGGCAAAGGAACACTAGAACGATTGGAACATCGTACCGGTAAAGGCCTAAAGCGTGGACCTTTCGCATTTGCGTTCAAAAAAGAGAGTCAATACAATGAACGAGTTCGTTCCGTGTACCGCTTAGAGGACGATACGATGATTGAGATGACCCAAATATCAGGAGCGTTAGCACGCACGGTCATCCCATGGGTTGGAGAGGGTGCGCCTGTTCGACGGGGTCAACGCATTGGAATGATTCGTCTCGGCTCACGGGTTGACGTTCGCGTCCCAGCGAATCGATATGCATGCACGCTCATCTCAGCCGAAGCAAAGGATCCATCCCAGCCAAAAGGTGCATTTGTTCAAGCCGGTTCAACCGTGATGTTTCGAATTAAAGGAGATGAAGAAGAATGAGTCGATGGAAAAGAAGCGTCCCAGCCATACTAATTTTGCTCATCTGTAGTATGCCAATCGTATATTATCAACTTGGAAGTTTGGTTTATACTCAGGCTGCTGCAAGCAATCTTGAATGTTCAGACCACGCACCGTATAACACTCCAGACAACTTTACTCCGCACCTTTGGGACGAAGGTTTGGAGGAAGGAATTATGGAAAAGAATGCTACTATTGCTTCCGATATGGAAGCATATTGGTTTGACCAATGGGATAATGCTACCATAGACGTACCCGATGAACCAATCACGTTGGCGGCATGGATTATGGAAACGAATGCTTCTCAGCCTTGGGTCATCCTTGTTCACGGCATCCGTTCTTGTAAAGCCAATCATGAAGTCTTGATTCCAGCAGCAATGCTTCATCAAGCTGATTTCAACATTATTCTTTTCGACTTAAGAGACCACGGCAACAGTACTGTTGAGGATGGACTCGTTTCTGCAGGACAAAGGGAGTATCGGGATGTTCTTGCTGTTTGGTCATGGCTCCAAGAAGAGAAAGGCGTTCCAGCACCTTCAATCGGAATCATGGGGATTTCTCTAGGGGCGGGGACAACTGCAATCGCTTTTGATCAAGAACGAGATGTTGAGGCCGTATTTTTGGATTCTCCCTTTTCATCGATGGACCGAATCATTTCAGAGGAATTAGAGTTTGCAGGATTCCCTACCTTCCTC
>JABJFP010000229.1 GCA_018662715.1 Methanobacteriota archaeon
ACCTCAATTGTTCACGCCCAACGTGAAGTTAAGTCCGCTTGGGAACTTGAACAAATGGAAACCGCAGCGGCCGTCCAGTTCAGAATGTTTGAGGCAGTCCACGCCGTTGGCGGGGAAGGTATGACCGAACTCGACATGGTAGCAGCGGCTGAAGCCGTCAGCCGTAGCGAAGGGTTTGGCGGCAACGTTCAGATGCGACGCTACCCGCTCCAATGCGACCGAGGCGTCATCGTTGCAGGGCGCGCTGGCGGCATTCCATCGTTCTTTGATTCTGCAGTCGGAGGAACTGGCGCTCATCCACTTTCAGGTATGGGTTCAGGATTCACCAAGGTGAAACTCAACGAGCCGGTTTTGGTTGACCTCGTTCACGCACATCGTGGATACATGGTTGATGCGACCCGTATCTTTGTTGCAGGTTCCCTTTCACCTGAATGGAACCAACGCTTGGAAGACATGGTGTCAGTGAAAGAAACCGTCGTCGATGTTCTTGACCAAGGGCGCCCCTGTAGTGACGCTTGGGAGGAAGGATTTGCTTTAGCCGTTGAACTCGGTTATAGCGACCATTTAATGGGCACAAATCCAGACCAAAGCCGATTCCTTGGACATTCAATTGGACTGCAGTTAGACGAATCGCCTGTTGTTGCAGCAGGGTTTGACCGCCCGCTGCCTGTCGGAGGAACGATGGCCATTGAGCCAAAAGTTGTCTATGCTGAAGGAAGTGTTGGTTCCGAGGATACTTGGGTACGCGACGAAGAAGGCATGTGCCCAATTACAGCAGGCGGAGGCCTGCCTTGGTTGATGGAGTGGTAAGAATGACGCAAGAACAAACAGAGAATGACGTATGTGAGAAAACAGAAGGTTGGACGCATGAAGACGTCGGTAAACGAATTGTCAAGCGTTCAACGCCCAACGGGACCTACTTCAACGAACTCATTGTCAATGTGTTCTGCCAGATGTGTGCAGCAGAATTCATTGGGCCCTCACGAGAAGCAGGTGGTTTCCTTGGAGGCCATGAGTGCCTCCACGCATGGGAATTCAGCCAAGTGATGGGACGAAACGATGGCTTGACAGAATGAGCCATCCCTGACGACCACATCATTCAAGGTTCGCTGGAGTCCCAGTCGGTACATGGTAGCCAAGCCGTATTCGCCAAGTCACATTGCAGCAGTCGCTTCACATTATACCGAGATGCGACTTTCCGGAGCCGTTAAACAGCGTCTTGTAGAACTTCTTTGTGAAGAATTGGACCGAGTTGTACCTCAAATGGAAGAGGAGACACTGAACCAAGACCCTGAGCGAAAAACGCTTGACGACCCTCAACGCAGCCGCTTGAATTACAACCGAACTCGTGAGTTGATGATCGACCGAATCGACACCATCGACTCCGTTGGCTCAGCGGCCGTTCAAGCCGGCATTGAACACGTTGAGAACCATCTGTCCAAACTTCTCCGTCATGCAGAAGATGCAGCGTCAAAAGACCGAGTTGCCACGATTAAACCTCGCCACCTTGAGAAAGCCGTAGCAGGACTTGGTCTTGATGACGAGGATTCAGAAAATACGCTTGAGGAAGAAGAGGAAACTGCAACCATGGATTTCGTCGCCAGTCAAAGTGGAGGCATTGTCACAGCATCATCTCTGCTTTCAATGGCCCGCAGTATTGCGAAGATGACCGTGACAAAAGATGCTCTTGAAGAACTTCTTGACACCTATACCATGGTGCTTGAGGAACTGGAAGCGGACATTAGAAAGCACGCCCAACTCGGAAGCAATCCAGTACATTTCATTGAATCCATCAACAAAATGCGCGGTATGATGTCACTGGGTTGGATGCGCTCCATGCTCACACGTGCAGCATCGCAGGCACAAGAACGAGATGCGAAAGTGATCGACCTTCAAGACATTGTCCACATCGACCCCTTCGCTTGATGTTCTCAATGGGTGCAAGTAGGGACCGGGTGTTAGCATGGACCAAAACCCACTCACGGAAGCATTCTACGGCCAACTTTCAACCCGCCCATTGGTTTTGGTCGTGATAGGGAGGCCTTCATGTGATGACTGCACAGAATGGAGTTCTGTGCTAGATGGATGGCAGCCTGAACAGCAGTTTAACCGATTAGAAGTCGTTCACTTGGACCTCAATTCCCCTGTTGGTCAGCGCTTTTGTGCTGAGAATGAATGGACAACACATATCGATTTCATTCCGTTCAATGTCCTCTACGAAGACGGCGAACCTACCGACCAGTGGCCAGGAGGTTCACTTGACCGTCTCAAGTCTAGTCTTGAAAAGAGGGTGTGATTGGATGCTAGCAACCTCAATACTCCTCTCTGCTCTTTTTGCTGGATTGGTAGCGACAGCAGTCACGGTTGCCATTGAAAAGTGGGGCGGACTTATCGGAGGATTGCTTGGAACAGCGCCCTCAACCATCGTTCCTGCTGCGATTGGGATGTACATGGTTGGTGGAGAAGATGCGTTGGTAACCAGCATGTCTGTCGTACCTTTGGGCATGGTGCTCAACGCCTTGTTTCTTGGAGCATGGATTCTCTTCCCCCGAGTTTTTGCAAAAACCCGATCACCGCTCTTGGCAGTTACCGTCAGCTCCCTTGTCATGTGGGCCATTATGGGGGCAGTGATGCTTTGGTCGGTCGACAATCTCTTCGCTTTCATGACTGAAAAAACATTAGCAGCATTCGGATTTGTGCTGTTGTTTGTCGTGGCGGTACTGTTCAATTGGAAGCCCCAAGCAGCACCAAAAGGAAGCAAGTCGGTCAGTACCCTCGTTCTCGTAGCACGAGGTTCAATGGCAGCGTTGGCCATTGGTATTGCAGTCTGGTTCTCAGGGCAAGGTCAGCCGCTGCTCGCAGGCCTTGCAAGCGTATTCCCAGCAATTTTCATCACCAGCATGGTTGCCCTTTGGTTAGCCCAAGGACAATCGGTCCCTCAAGGAGCGGCAGGGCCGATGATGCTTGGGGGTGCAAGCGTGGCCATTTATGCAAACCTCGCCATGTGGTCCCTCCCAGCATACGGAGTGTTTTTGGGAACAGTGATCGCTTGGTTTGGTTCCGTATTAGGTTGGTCAGTACCTGCATTTTTGGTGCTTAGGAACGTCCACAAACGAGCCAACATTAACGATTGATGCCGCGAGTCCATCTCTGTGCACCGGGAACTCCAACAACTTCTGCATGGACAAAACTGACGCCCTTAACTTCACAAAGTCGCTTGCGAAGAGCATCAAGGTCAAGCAGGCAGCAAGGGCAATGGGGCCGTGCCGGTTTGATGGTGAGGTTGATTTCACCGTCTTCTGCGATATTGATGCTTTGAATGATGTCAAGTTCTGGATAAGGCCGGTCGTTGTGCGGGTCCTTCCATGTTGACAAAACACGAGCCACCCTTCGTTGGAGTGCAGCATGTTTTCTTCCAGCCACAACAATTCCTCACGCGTCTTCGGCAACCAAGTGTTCTGCTTCATCAAGTCGTAGTTCTGCTAATCGGCCTTCTGCTTCGGAGAGTTCGGTTTGACATTGGCGCAGGAGTGTGGTCCCTTCCTCAAACATGGCGAGGGTTTCATCAAGGTTCTTTCCACCGCGCTCAAGTTGAGCAACTATGGATTCTAGGCGTTGTACTGCTTCATCGTAGGTTATTTTTTCATCGGTCATTTTTCTTCCTCCTTGGGTTCAATGGTGTGAATATCGGCTGCAGCACGACCGTCGGCGAACTGAAGGTTGACGGTTTGCCCTTGTTGAAGGCTCGCTAAGGTTGTGAGAACATCACCTTCATCGTTCTGAACCATGGTATATCCTCGTTCCAAAACACGATGGGGATGCGATGCAATAAGGGTCGCTTCAAGGCGAGCCAATCGTTGTTGTTGAATTGAAATTGAATGCTCTGCGCTTCGGTTCATTCGGCTAGAAAGCGTAGCAAGGTGTTCCTTTGCACGAAATACACCCTTGCCTGGGGCGTGTTTGAGTTGTGTTGTGAGCAGCATCAAACGTTGCCGTAGTTCACCGAATCTTCGCTTTACAGCATCTCCCATTCGCATGTCAACATCGTCAAGCATCATCATTACACTATGACGGTCCGGCACCAAGATTTCAACCGCGTTCGATGGTGTTGAGGCACGAGCATCGGCTACCAAATCCGAAACGAGAACATCTTGCTCATGACCGACTGCGGAGATGACTGGAACAGGGCTGGCAAGAATTGCACGGGCAACCGGCTCAAGATTGAACGCCCACAAATCCTCAACAGAGCCACCGCCCCTGCCAACGATGACGACATCAACCGGAGGCAGGCCAAGTTGTTCTGCCACATCAGCCCGACTCAAGGCTCGGGTGACTGCGAGTCCACGGACGAGTTCATTCACGGCTCGGTCACCTTGAACCAGCACGCCAACGACCGTTGTTCTCAATCCGGGCCAACGGTTGGAAATCAATCGCTTCATATCTGAAAGAGCAGCAGACCCAGCACCCGTAACTATGGCAACGTGTTTGGGCATACCTGGAAGGGCCATACGAGGGCGGTCAAGCGCCCCTTCATGTTTGAGAGCCTCAATCAAAGCCCGCTTCGTCTCTTCAAGAACACCAACGGTTTGCACGGGTTCTATCTTACGCACAACCAACTGAAGATTACCTCGCTTGGGCCAAAGGTCCAAACTTCCAATGACCACTACATCGCTTCCTTCTTTGATGGACGGGTCAACGCTAAGTCTTGCATTTCGCCAAATGACACAGTCCAATTGGCCGTCATCATCTCGCAGTTTGAAGTAGACGGTTCCGTTGTGTATCTTCCATTGAGAGACCTCCCCTCGGAGAGCTTGATGCTGGAATAACGGGTCTTGCTTTACGGTTGACTGAACCAGTTTGACAAATTGTCCAATTGGCAGCGGACCGGTTGTGGTATGCGGCCCTGATGACACAACAGGATGTTGCAGTCAAGGGTTCTTGAATCATCGGTCGGCGCAGAACGAGGTTCAACGGATGTTGTTGAGCCAACCACGACGCCAAAAATAGGTCAACATGATTATTGCAAACACGAACATGATGGAGATAATTCCCCAAAAACCACCAACCCGGTCGATGGGTAAGTCATCGTTATTCATGCCAAAAATTCCAGCGATTAATGTGAGTGGGAGCATGATCGCACCGATGATGGTGAGGGTCGTCATGACTTCGGTAAGTTTTGCATTTGACTCTGAAAGTTGGAGGCTGATGTTGCTCAAGTAGGTGTCGCGAGTGGAGGTAGCCCCGCTTGAATAATTGTTGACTCGCTTGATGAAAGCGATGCTTAACTGGTGCAAATCGTTGATGTAGCGTTCTACACTTTCGCTGATGAGGCGTTCAGAAGGCTTGAGCAGACGCATGGTTACGGCGTGAAGGGATTCAACCGATTTGTTTGCTTCACGTAATTTACGCTTCAGGTCATGAAGGCCCTCTAGCAAGTCATCATAGCGTTGGGACGGGTCAAAAACTCGAAATTCAAGATGGTCCAAATCACTTGAAATCTGACTGAAAATTGGAGACCAATCATCAGCAATAGCATCCAGCAACTCATAGAGCATGTAATCAATTCCAAGAGCAAGCTCCTCATCATCACTGGTCAGGAATCGCCGCGCAAAGGTCGTCAAAGCAGGAATTTCAGTGTGGCGTACGGTAATCAGCATGTCATTCTTAACGAATACAGCCACAGGCGCAGTGTCCAAACGGTGGTCTCCATCTCGGGCGGTAACGACGATAAATCGGTGGTCTTCAAACCGTAAGGAAGCAGTATCAGCGTGTCCGAAAACGTCGTCAACAGCAAGTTCATCAAATTCCATCTCCGACGATAAAAATTCTTTCACTTCTTCATCGGGATGGTTGATGTCCAACCAAACCATTCCTTGTCCCTGAATGGTCTCCAGCAGTCCGCTGAGGGTGAAGGAGTCAGCAGCCATTTGGCCCGACTTGGTCGTGTACAAACGTAGTTCGGCCATGAAGGGCCCTCGCGTTTCTCTCCCCTAATGGTTTCAGTCGCGTGGAGGATTTGATTTTTCGTCCAAACGAGCAGCCTTTTTCTGTTGAAGGTGGAAGTCTTGACGCAATTCAACTTCCTTTAATTTGCTCTTAATTTTCTTTCTTAGAAACAAGATGACGATTACAATTGCAATCGCATCAAGAATGACGATTGCCCAATCGGCCAATCCCCACTCCCCAACCATGGTGCTTCCTCACAAGGGCGGGCGGATATCGATGTCAACATCGCCACGAGGCTTTCCAATACAGCCTAGGCGAGCACCTTCGCCCACCAAGAAGTCGTCAAGACCAGGTGGTAGAATTTCAGGCAGTGGAACCTCACCAAGAATCAAACTGACCATACAGGTTCCGCATGTTCCAGAGGTGCAGTTAGTGGGGAGTGAAATACCGCATGCTTCGGCATGATCAACGATGGTTTCACCAGGATTCACTGGACATTGACCAAGCAATTCTGCTCCTTTTAGAAAGCGAATGACTGGTGTTGTTGACGGTGCGAGTTTAACTCCATCATCATCCAGTTGGAGGCTTGTTGTGCCAGCGGACATGAATATTCCTCATCGTCCCTTTTCACGAGTCCAGCGACCCGTTTGTTTGTTGAAGAACAATCCAGCCTTCTTCATCCACTTGTTGAACTTGGTTGCACCGGCTCCCGTACGTAGGATGAAGTCCTCGCGGTCTTCTTGAGCCTGGATGTAATTCTTCGCAGCGAGGGTTTGGTCAATCCAGTCGTTGATGTCCATGAGTCCACCAGCAACGACGCTTTCTTCGACCGCTCGAGTCATTTGGTCGGCGGTTGCTCCGGTTTGTTCCAAATCGCGGCGAATCAAATCGTTAACCGTAGAGAAGTCCATGCTTGCTGGCTTGGGTGGAACGGGGTTACGAGGGGCCTTGTCAGGGTCAATCAGTATGCGCTTTTCCCCATCAAGAATTGTTTCAACATTGAGGGTGAGTTGCGGAGTAAAACTGGTTTCACATTCCCAGCAGATGAACGCCCAAGATTCTGGCTGGTCGGGGTCACGAGATTGGCGTGGGTCCAATTCATCACCGCATTGTGGGCACGCGTGGAAAATCAGTGAAGGGACGTGGTTTCGTCGGAAATCCACGATGTCTTGAGGTGTGCCTTCTAGTTCCAACATTTCGTGGTCACGAGCGGCTTCAAGTCCGCGGGTTTCCAATTGGTCACGAATCTTGACCTTCTGGTCGTCTTTTCCTTCATCATGGAGATTGTTCTCCAATTTGACAATGAGTTCAACGGTTTTACCAAGTCGGTTCATGATGAGCTTCTGTGCACGAAACGCCTCAACCTTAGCGATCTTCAGACGCTCTTTTTGCTCTGCAAGTTCGGTGAGAACGTCTTTTTGCTTTCGCTTGAATTTAATTTCTTCAATACGGGATTCTTGTTTCTTTTCAGGAGCAAGAACTTTGGAAAGAAAACGCTCTTTTCCGTGAGATTGAGGCCCAGCCGTAATGATGTCAATCACACCACGGGCAATCTCTTCTTTGAGTCCGTAATTTTCAACGAGCATGTCTTTGTCGATCTTTTTCAAATCGCCAATTTTCAATCCCGCATCAGCAAGTTGGTTTGCAGTTGTATCGTCAATACCTCTGCGTAATAGCGCTAAGTATGTGTCCTTCTTTGCCATAACATCCCCTCCGACAAGTCTAGGCGAGCAGACACTCCTAAGAAAAGCCTCTGCCGCAAGTGTTCACTCAATCCAGCCCTTTTGAAGTCTCATTCCTCTTGGTCACCGGCCTCAAAATCAGCACCCAACTCCGCCCAATCATCGACATCAAAGGTCTCGGGGCGTTGGTCAAGACGTGGGTCGTCTTGGAGAGATGCATATGCACTCTTCCAGCGACCAGCATGCCATCCTGGGATTCTGGAAATACGTTTTGGGACAGCGCGAAGTGTGCCTTTCAACTTCTTTCTTCGCTGGGAGAATGCTGCATGAATCATCATGACGAGCAACCTACGGTCACAAGGCCATTCTTCATCGTGAGGTGTTAATCGCAACAAACGAGAGTGAACCTTTGGCATGGGGGAAAATGCATGAGGTGCAACGCGTTCACCCATGTCAGGTTCAAAATCCAAAGCAACGACCATTCCAAGTGAACCGACATCGCTTTCGTATTCCATGACCACGCGTTCTGCAAATTCCTCTTGAACCAGCATGACCACAGATTCCAACGGTTGTGTGTGTGGATTGCGATGATGGCGGGTGAGTACATCAATAAGAGGGGATGAAATTTGGTAGGGGATATTTGCAACGATTCGGGTGATGTCGTTGGGCCAACGGACCTTCAAAGCATCTCCTTCAATGAGGGTCAATGCTCCACTCTCAAGTTCGGGGATGAATACCGAGCGAACGTGTTCACAAGCCCCACTATCAAGTTCGATGGCAGTTACCCTGCATCCAGTCTCTAACAGAACTTCAGTCAGAACACCAGGGCCAGGTCCAATTTCCAACACATGGTCGTCTTTGGAGACTTCACCCCAAGCAACGGTACGTTCGAGAACGTCATCGTGAACGAGAAAATGTTGACCGAGGGCCTTGTTGAACGGTTGCTTCCCACGAAGCGAATCCACGAGCCAACGGGCGCCTCTCATACTTCCACCGGCAGGAGCAGTTCCGTAAGACGGGGAGCCATTGCCGGGTCTTCCAGTTCTAACACAAATCGACGAGCGAGGAGTTCGGCAGCGTCGATGTTGCAGGCAGTGTTAAGTTCTTCAACAGAGGCAAATACGCCTACTGAGTTGCGAGCCTCAACCATCTGTGCAGCCTTTTTCTTGCCAACATCAGGAAGCAACTCAAAGCCGTGAACCTTGAGAGAGATTGGGCCGGCTTTATTGTAGAACTCATCCACGAAATATTGAGCATGCTCTTCAACAAACATCTGAACGACAAGAGGCATGTCCATCTTGGCCATGTTTGACATTCGGTCACGGCGAGCCATTCCCAAAATGCTGACGACTTCTTTTCGTTGGCCACTGTCAAGGCCGATGTAGAGTCGTTGGCTGGGAATCAAGAGTTCTCCTCCGGATTTAACCTTGAGTCGGCAGAACCCGAGCGTCTTTTCGCTCATTGCAGTGACGACGTCTTCTTTGGTATCATGTTCAACAACACGAGCCCAGTCTTCGCCGGTAAGTGCCTTGGGGCGCTCAGGCTTTGCTTGACGTGGGCGTCCACCTTGCTGATTACGTCCGCCTCTGCGGTCGCCACCTTGGCGCCCGCCTTGTTCTCGTCCGTTACGCTGGCCACCGCTACGGTTTCCTTGTTGTTGGCGATCTTCGGACCGACTTGGCTCAGGCTTTGGCTTCGGAACTTCCTTGCGACCTTCAGCAGGGCGCGACATCTTGTAGGAGTTTGGACTTGCTTCCTTCTTCTTTGGAGCAGAAGGTGCGTTGATGTGGCGTTTTCGCCGAGGGTCAGTCATGATATCGCCTCTACTGTGTGGAAAGATTTACTTCATTCGGTATAACCAATGACTTGCTTTACAATGTCAATGATCGCTGAGATTTCCGAGTCATCAATGGCGATGCGCTTGGAACCGAGAACGGCTCGCACATCTTCAGGGTGAAGTGGAATGAGTTCAGCCAACTTTGCAGCAAGACTTGGATGCTTGGAAAGGGTTTCAACGCCGAGAAGAGCTGCACGCAATTCTTCAAACATTGCAGGCTCGGTTCGGTAACCGTTACGAATGTCACTTGCAGCCCATTCAGCGTGCTGGAGTGCTGCTTTTTGCTCGTAACTTAGTTGTCCACGGCGGCCTTGTGCGTCCAAGAGCATGTCACGGACGGTTGCGAAATCGAGAAACTTATCTTCTTCTGACATGGTAATTCCTCACTCGAGTGGGCGTAGGTGTTCAGCACGGGCAATGACCGTCTTTTGCATGTTACCGTCTTTGACAGCAACAATCCAAGCGACGCCTTGGCGCTTTTCAATGAATCCGGTTCGGCCGTTGAAACGGCGATGAGGCATACCACCTTGTTGTCCACCATCAAGAACAATAGCAACTCGGTCGCCTTCTTCATACTGGTGCATGACGCGGCGAATGTTCAAGCGGCTGCGCTCGTTCTTTCGTCGTCGCAAGATGCTTCGAGTTCCTACACGTTGTCCCTTGGATCGCTTCATATTGGTCGCCTCCTTCTGTCCGAATCAGCATAAGCGCATCTTCGGAGCATTTTGCCGACCGACCATCCCCATATAAGCACCGCGACGGAAAATCTCTGCACGATGATTGGGGTTTGGTTCAGTCTGCGTGAATATCTCCCACATCCAGCCACACGACGTTGCACTTTGCTTTGATGAGGGAGGCGATGGACGGTTGGGTGCGGCCGCTGTCGCCGTGCACGGTTTCTTTGACATACGTTCCCGATTCACACCGTAGCGTGACTTCCACTTCACGAACGCCATCTTCAGCGATTTCAATAGATGGTGGATGAGCTTCGTAGACCGTACGCCGTCGGATCAAATCAGCACGCCGATGAGCCACACGCTCCGGCGTCCTTTGAGCCAGTTTGACACCGTTCAAGTTCTGAATGACCTGGATGATGGTTTCGTCGTCGGGTAAATCAAAGGTCTTCGGGGCTGGCGGAAGCGCAGCGAGAATACGTTCAACGAGTTCCGCTTTCGTTCCAGTTTTCTTGAGTTCATGTTTGACGGCAAGAGCGACCAGTTCGTCCTTCTTCATCGCCTTCAATTCGTCTTCGGTAGGGCTAGCTGCTGGAACTTCAAGAACCGCCTCAAGAGGCTTGGTTCGGTCGCTGTTTCGGTCGCCTCTTCGCTGGCGTCGCCGATTCTTTGTGCTTCGTGTTTGAACGTCTTCTTTGGTCAAGTCAACGGGAGCAGTGAGCACTTCGTATTCGGCTTCGTTCATTGGCTCAACGCGAAATCTGATGGTATAGGATTTCTCAGCCGGTGTATCCTTGATTCGAACCACTTCGCTACGGGTTGAAGGGCGCATAGAGGTGATTTCAACAGAGCCTTCTGCAAGAGTGTTGATGCGGTCCATCATCACTTCAGGGTCAACTGAGCGCTTTCGTGGATTTTTGAATTCAATGACGAAGGGGCGACCACGTCCCATGCAACGAACGTCAATGTCTTCTCGGCCCATTCCGTGGAAGGAATGTTCGTTTGCTTCAAACAGTTCTAAGAGAGGATTCCCAATGAGGTCCTGAACACTTCGCTTGTACTGCAATCCTGTTTCATCACAGCGTTTGCATCCTCGCCCCTTGCAGGCACGGCACGGCCAGCGAGTTTGTGGGATTCCACGCTCTAATTTCTTGTAGCGTCCGTAGACGTAGACTGCACGAATATCCAAATCTACAGTCAGCGTAAGGACATCGATAAGCGCCAAAACATCAGGCTTATCGTTGACCAATTCAATGCCTCCAAGGCGTTCATTGAGGCGTCGAGATATCTGTGCAACTAGAGAACTCTTGAGCTGGTCTGAACCTCCAGCACCGTACTGCTTCCTCATCACGTCTTCTCCTTCTGTTTGATCCTTAGGGAAGCGCGCACCAAGTTGCAATCGTTTCAGTTCATATGGCTTTAGTGCATCGTAAATGATATCGGCAAGCAAATCCACTTCCTCAAAGAGATTTTCACAAAACGGACAAAGAGGTGTATCCTCACGAGCCGATGAAAGATGGCTGTCACGCTCAAGGACAGAAGCACGAACTTCGCCACCTGATTCTTCAAGGGATTGTCCAAAACGTTTCCTCCCGCCAACTCGTCCAAGACATGCATCACATGTTCCTAGGCGTACCAAGTGCTTGTGGCCTGCAGGCGATGGTGCCCGTGGTATTTCCTCCATGTGCGAGTCAAGTTGGTCATCAAACGCAAGGTCCCCCATTTCGGAGTTTTCTTCATCCGCTACAGGTGCAGCAGCATCTTCATCGTCCCATAGGGAGTAATCGGTTTCTCCGAATCCTGCATCGGCATATTTCATCCAATCTTCTTCTTCATCCTCTTCGGGGCGCGTGCCTTCGTTATCGGTCATAATTCTCACCACTCTCCCGGGGTCAACCCCAAGGACAGCATTTGGTCGGCAGGCTCAACCCTTGATGAAGGCACCGATGAAACTCACTCTTCTTCATCTGATTCTAATGTGGTTTTGGAGGGAGCAATAAGTCCCAAAGCAGCGGTCGTGAGGATGAGGCTTGCAAGCAAGGAAAGAGCAATCATCGCCGCTGAGAAGATTCCGAAATTACTGAACAAGCCCATAGGCGAGAGGGCGATGACGGCAAAGCCGGCAATGTCAGAGCTTGCTGAACCGAGCAAAGCCAAACCGCAAGCACCGCCAACAGCAGCGAGTGCATCGTTGTGTGATTCGCCGTTTTCTCTTCCTTCGCGATAACGTTCCGTAACGTGAATACAATAGTCAATACCCACACCGAGAGATATGGTTGCAATCGTCACGGTAACGATGTTGAGTGATGAGCCTGCGACGTACATGAGCCCGTACAACCACACGACAACGAGGAGAATCGGGACAAAGGTCACAGCTGCCTGTTTCGGAGAACGGAATCCAACGGTGAGGCAACCAAAGACGAAAACCGAACCTAATACGAGGGACGATTGCATTTCATCTTGCATGGCTGTTGATGCAGTGAAGCGTGTGATTGGTCTACCGGTAAGCATGACCCATGTTAGCGGCTTGTCATCTTCACTTGCGCCCTCTTCTTCGTAGGTGCCGCTTGAAAGATTGGTAAATACCTCAAGGTCTCTCCAAACTTCAGCAACTCCACCCTTCATCCCAGGGAAGTCTTCTGGGGAGGTCATGCCGAATCTAATTTGCATCATGTCGTAGCGAGCGGGTTCGTCGTTGATGTCCAACCAAGGTTGGCTGCTGTTCAGTTCGGTGACAGGCATGATGTAAAGTTGAACGATACTTGGAGGGATATCAGGGATTGGCCCGACACCTGGGACGCCGTAAATGGAGAG
>JABJFP010000230.1 GCA_018662715.1 Methanobacteriota archaeon
GGGGAGGCGACTTAATGCAGCCTTGAATCCGTCGGAAAACGACGGGTCTCCACCAGAAAGACGGATGTTGGCGTTGGCTACAATGGCGCAATTCCAAAACACCACGAAGATGCTTACCAGCATGTAACCTGCGAAGGTTAGCCCAAGGTAGGCAGGGGTGAAGGCTCCAGTCGAGTCTACAGCCCAAGTCATTTCCATCACCGAGGGTATGGCTATGGCAACAAATGTTGCCATGCTCATCACACCGGAAATAATCATGTATACCATGAGTTCAGGATCTTTCCGAACTACACTCATGCTCAGTTTACTCATTTGCCAGCCGCGTCCAATGGTTGCGAAGAATCCCATAGTCTTCCGAAACGCCTTTGCTTTAATTCAGTTTCTCCGGTCAAGACGCTGATGAAGTGCTTCAACCGCTAAAACACTGACTGCGACTTGAAGGTTGTAAGAAGGGACAAATCCGTCCATAGGAAGTTTGACCACAGCATCACTTGCGTCCAACACCGCTTGACTTACACCATGACGTTCTGCACCCACGACCAACATTACGTTTCCAGTCAAATCTTCGTCCCATGGTCCGTGGGTGCCGATGTCTTCTGCAGCAACGATTCGAAAACCGTTTTCTTTTGCACTGGCGAGCAGTTCCTCGGTCGTGGTGTAAATCACAGGAATAAATCGGTCGGCTCGCATGCTTGCCCTACGAATAGTCCGTCGTTCTTCATGCGTCTTGACAACGTTGAGAAGCACAGCATCGGCCCCTGAAACTTCAGCAGTTCGTATGGTGAATCCCAAATTCGTAGAATACTCTACGCCGTCAAAAAGCCAAACGCATCCACCGGCCTTCATGACTTCGTCCAGCGTTTCATGCTGGGGTCGCCCGGTCAGCGCAAGGGCGACCTGAGTTCCATCGGCAGACATTCTCCAAAGGTCGTTGGTTGAGCCCTCTTCGAGGGGCACGTCCAAGGTTTCACAAAGCGTCCGCAGTTCCGTAGTATCATGTTCACGGTCAACCAATACCCGGTCAATGGCGACTCCGTTGTTCAAGGCGTCCATGACCGCAGTCAATCCCGTGATTTGTCCAGCCATGTCTTGGGCTAGAGCGGGATGCTCAAGAGGCTAACCCTTCTGGGGAGGCTATGGCGAAACAACACGCACCCCGCTTTTTGGCTATTGTGGAATCGGCTAGAGAAACCATTCCTGAATGCAACCCTCAAGAACTGAAGCTAATGCTGTCAGACGACCAACCACTTGTTGTCATTGATGTTAGGGAGCGCCATGAATTTGAAGCCGGCCACCTTGAGGGCGCGATTCACATTGGAAAAGGTGTGCTTGAACGAGATATTGAGAAGCAGGATGTTGCTGACGATGCCCGAGTCGTTTTGTATTGTGGTGGTGGATATCGAAGTGCATTAGCGGCAAAGTCCCTGCAGGATATGGGATGGACAAATGTGTCATCGCTTTGGGGTGGATGGCGTGGAATCCAAGCCGAAGGGCTCCCCATTTGGATGGCTTAGTCCTCTTCATCGCGTGGGCAGACTCATAAAGGGGAGTTTTGTCCGCAGGATGCTGAGAAGCGTAGGTGGTTATGATGACTCAAGGTTTGTACCAACATGTTCGTTCAACTTGGAAGCGTCCAAAGGATGCACTGCCCCACATGTACCGGCAGACCCGCATGGCGCAATGGCGCCGCGAACCGGTCAATTGTCGCATCGAACGCCCAACTCGCCTTGACGCCGCTCGCCGAATGGGCTACAAAGCAAAGCAAGGCGTTGTCCTCATCCGCACCCGTGTCCGCCGAGGTGGACTTCGAAAGGGTAAGATTAACATGAAGCGCAAGCCATCCAAGGCCGGTATCTCCAAGATTACAATGGCCAAGAACACGCAGCGTATCGCTGAAGAGCGTGTTGCACGTCACTTCCCCAACCTGGAAGTTCTCAACTCCTATTGGGTTGGTCAAGACGGAAAGCACAAGTTCTTCGAAGTGATCCTTCTCGACACACACCACCCTGCTATCGTTAACGACAAGCAACTTGGTGTGTTTTCCCGTGCAAACGGCAAGACCGCCCACCGTGGTCGTGCTTACCGAGGTAAGACCTCTGCTGGTAAGCGAGGACGTGGATTGCACAAGAAGGGTAAGGGTGCAGAGAAGTTGCGTCCTTCGCTCAAGGCAAACCTCAACCGTGGTAAGTGAAGCGTTCAGCAGTGCTGGCGTTTGGTTCTTTGTAATCATCTTGAGCCGTTGCTTTATTGACCCTAGCCGGTAGTGGATGACCATGGTGCAAGGAGAAGAGGTCATGTCCCGTTGGGCCGGCCTCGAAGTCTACCTGCCCACTGGAAGGAAACTTGGAACCGTTTACGACGCCGTTATTGACACCAACACTCTCCATTGTACGCACCTCTTTGTCCGAGATACACCAGAGGATTTAGTCGAGGGTAACTTGCATGTTGCGGTACCATGGCGATGGGTCCGTGCGATTGACGAAGTGGTGTTAC
>JABJFP010000231.1 GCA_018662715.1 Methanobacteriota archaeon
CGCATCACTAAGACCGCTTCTGTATTGGATTTTCGAGCAAGGTACCATCCGACGTAGTTGCCGTCATCATCGTTGAAGCGTACGCGAACGCCATCAACCGTTGAGCATTCATGGTCGTCATATGCAGAGGTAATTCCAGCGACAACCTCGAGTTTGTCTTCTTCTGCGCAGGGCACTTTGACTTCTCCGGTGGTGGGTAGGGATGGGGCAAGACGTTCCAATTCTGAGGAGAAGGACGGGCCTCCATCGCTTGGTGCTGGGCGTCGTGACCAGAGTTCTATCAGACGAGCTGCATTGTACAGGGAACAATCAAAGCCGTACCATCCACGGTCTGCGAGGAAGATATGTCCACTCATCTCAGCAGCCATCTTTGCTTCTGGCATGCTTGCGAGAACCCGCTTCATGAACGAGTGGCCGGTACGAGCCATGACGGGTCTTCCACCGGCCTCAAGGATTGCTTGTTCAACATTCATTGAGCATTTGACGTCGTAGATGATGCGTCGGTGCTCATCATCGGTTGCGTCAGCCCTTTCTTCAACGCCTTCAAGCAAGTCTTCCGCAAGGAGCGCAATGAGTCGGTCGGGATAGATGAAACGCCCTGCTTCGTCAACCGCACCGATTCGGTCACCGTCACCGTCTGCGCCCATTCCAAATTCGCAACCGTTGTCAACAACTGCCTTGCCGAGGTCAACCATGTTTTTTGGTCGGGTTGGATCTGCTCCGTGGTTTGGTTCGCTTGCATCCCAATCACAAAACAAGTCAACATGGTCGCATCCGAGTCGGTCCAATAGCATGGTCATGGCAGGTCCAGGGACTGCATTTCCACAATCCACAGCAACCTTGACAGGTCGTGATAACGGCCCGGTTGAAGCAAGAATGGCATCGAGGTACGTGTCCAAGTGTGGGGTGTCAACAATTGCACCTTCGCCTTCACAGAATTCGCCTTTGAGGAAGACCTCTTTGAGTTCTTGAATTTCTTCTCCAGCAAGAGGTAGGGTGCCTCGGCACATCTTGAACCCGTTATGGGTTGGCATAGGCAAGTGACTCGCCGTTACCATCACGCCGCCGTCAACATCCAATGTCCAACATGCGTGGTACACACAGCCGGTTGAAACGATTCCCAAATCCATAACGGTCACGCCGCCTTCAACAAGGCCCCGCATCAGTTCATTGGTTAGGGCCGGAGAGGAATCACGAATGTCTCGTCCAACGGCAAATGCATTGCATTCAAGATACGTTGCCATGGCGCGACCGAGTCGGTATGCAAAGGCAGGTGTGAGTTCACCGGTACCGTCACCGTTGGCTAATCCGCGAATATCGTAGGCTTTGAAACAGGCTTCGGGCCATTCTTCCATACTATGGGGGGCGGGTGGAGGGCTTTCAAGCCTACCCGAATTATCGTCGCCACCAGGCAATGAAGAGCAGTGTGAGGGTCATGATGACAAGCGCTTCAAACAAGACGCCGGAATACCAACATGCTGCCAAGAATGCAACCGCTGGGACGCCGAACATGCGCAACAAGGTTGGCCACGTCAACAAGCCAGGCGGTGGCTCTTCCATGTACGGTGAGCCGGGCATATCAATCCTGCTTGACGGCTTGAACGACGATTTCAACTAGCGCATCAGCTGGAAGCGCATCTACGGCGAAAGCTGCTCGGGTGGGTTTGATGTCAACGCCTTCAAGCCAGGCTGCATAGACTTCGTTCATTGGGGCGTAGAAATCCATGGTCTTGAGCAGGACTTGAACGAAAACGAGGTCATGCTTTGAGGTGCCTGCTTCGGCGAGGAGTGCATCGACTTTTTCCAGTGTGCCTTTGGTTTGTGAGATGATATCGTCACCTGCGTCAATACTGATTTGTCCAGAAAGCCAAACTTGCTTACCAACAACGACTGCAGGTGTGTAAGGTGCGTATGTTTTCGTTCCCGGAGGGCTGATACCGACTTTTGTCATATGGTGTTACACCCCGAAGCCGTCCATCAACTTCACCCAAGCAAGCGATGATTTGAGGGAGGACACCGCCTCGCCCGTTCATGCGCACATGTTGGGTTCTCGACCATCCGGCTCATGTGCGCTTGTTAGCACCGTTGATGCGAGAAGGCGCTACTGCAGACCTCATCGTAGCCTGCGAGCGTGAAGAAGTTCGGACGATGATCAAGTCAGGAGATGGTCGTCTTCCGCGCCGTCAGACCTTATGGGTGCCTCGGCCAGTGGGCGAGGGCCGCTACCGCAAAGCGATGCTTCGTATTCGGAGTGTTCAGCGTTTCATCAAGGCGGCTAACAACGACGGCCAAGGTGCAGTAGAACGTGTCGTGAGCATTGGGGCACCACTCGAATTATTAGGTCAAAAACCTCGCTGGTGGAGGCGCTCCTCGGTCAAAGAGCGCTGGTACATCACCGATACAGAAGTCAACCATACCGCCCATAATCTCGCCCTCAAAGGGGCGACTCATGTTGTAGTACCCACTCACTGGCAGGAGGATTTGGACGGAGGCTTCTTGGCTTCATTCAAGGGACATTTGCACCGATTGGACGGTCTTCACGGCCATGTTCATCTTGCCCCACACCGTCGCCCAAGCAAAGTGAGCAATCCACCCCGCATTGTAGTTCGTCGTTTGAAAGGCGATGGAATTCACGACGGCGATGAACTCGTACCCTTTCCTGATGACGCATTGGACGGTCTATCCACAACCGTTGCCGATGAGGATGAATATGAGGGGTCTCCGTGGGAATTGGACCGTGAACTTGCAGCACACGATGGCGTCATCACTCAGTCGGCGACTTTGGCGAGTGAAGCCGCCTTGTTGGGAACGCCGACCCTTCTCATTTCGGATGCTAAGCGAGGCTTCCTAGACCGTCTTGAAATTGAAGGTGCGCCGTTGTTCCGTTGGCGCGGTCAAAATGACGCAGTCGAGTGGGGCGCAGTCCATGCACAATTCCTTGCGGGACTTCACCTTACAGATGCCCTGGAGTCCGCTGAATGGCCCGATGCTAAACGTCAGTTGGCTGACCTTTTTAAGCAATGAATCAGCATTATTTTTTTGTCATAGGTGCTGTACCATTTGACTTATATTCCACCCACATGTCGTGCTAATCGTGACTCGGCAGGGCTCTTTCTTAATTTCTGCCTTGCTCATTTCCATGGTCATGGGCGGTTGCATCGGCAACACACAAGGTGAAAATGGTCTTGATTTGGTGGTGACGTACTCCTCCACAAACGGGACAGTAGTAGAGTCCTATGAAGAAGGCGAACGGGTTGAAGTTAGTGGCGTTGAATTGACCTTTGATTTCTCACAAACAACTTCGGATGCCGACCTTACACGTTATGGAGTTAACTTTCTTGATGGAACTCCAGGGACAACAATTGAAGCCAATGAAGGCAATGCGGTCACAGTTGAATTTTTAGA
>JABJFP010000232.1 GCA_018662715.1 Methanobacteriota archaeon
CATAGAGTCCCAATAAGGTGGTGTGATTATTACGTATATCATCGCCAAACCACTGAGGAACATGCGCATCCTTTCTCAAATCCACTCAACATCAAATCCCATATCCATCGTTCAGAGCCGAAGCACATTTAGTTCCAAAACGGTATGATTTAACCCTCTTTTCACAACTTTTTCAATTCACATTGCATATTAGTTCAGCAAGTTTGAATAAAGAAGCGCTCTTGGGGAGGAACATGCTAGGTACAATTGGGAACAAATGGCTGGACCGACTCCATCAACAACTTGCGAAAGAACTCCGAGCTAACGGATGGTCACAAATGGAGATTGCAAAAGCCACAGGCTCAACACAGAGCACGGTATCTCGTCAAATCACCAAAGTAGCTCTGGAACTTGGGGCTACCGCTGATGAGGTCACCATAGACGGATGGGCGCAAGAACTTGCACATTCAATGACCCAGATGGGGAAAGAATCCGAAGTAATTCGTCAGCGACTAATCATTGAATTCCAATTCACAGGAAACCAAAATATTCGTTATGACAAAACGCTTACCGGGATGAACCTAGACGCTGATCAAGCATCTGGAGCCATATTAAGGAGACTTGAGTGGTCTGCTGGACGATTGGATTTGAAACGACTTTCATCCTACATGCCGGCCGTTGGAATGAATATGGCGGCCTGCACAAATCAAGCAACTACAATTGAAGAGGTTGCTGCGTATCCTGGACGAATGACTGTGGTTGAAGGAGTATTGCGAAGACATGAAACACCAGTATTTGGAGCATCGAATCACCTAGCCAATCTCCTCATGCGAGTGCGTGAGGTCGACAGCAGTAAAACTGCAATTCTAAATTTGCGCCCCCCTATGGTTGATGGAATGGTAGACCAGGGCGACCTTGATTACATTTCTGATGAACTCGGGTTTGAATTAGGATCGGCACCAAAAGGAGAATTGCAAGAACAACAAGGAACCCTTGACATCCTCATTGATGAGGGCGCTTTTGGCTGGGAGCCTTCATTGTACATCTTAGCAACAACTACGACAGAACTTGTGGAACGCTGCCACGTCATCATTGACGCTATGAACACGGAGTGAACTGGCATGAAGTCACGTGTATTGCCCCTGATGCTGTTGCTCTTATTCGCCCCACTAAGTGGATGCTTGGAACCTGTAACAAACACTAATGACGGTTGTACGGTCCTAGAAACAAGTACCTCGAATTCATCAACAGTTCGAATCCTGACATATGATATCACTGCTTTTTCTCAGCCCATGCTTGATGAATTTACCAATAGTACCGGTTACGAGGTAGAACTCATTCGTGCCGATGATGCTGGAGGAATTCTTGAACAAATGTTGCAAACCCAAGGAACCCCGCAATCGGATTTGGCTGTTGGGCTAGACAATACCTATCTTCAGACTGCCCTTGACTTTTGCCTGCTTCAACCTCACTCAACAGTAGCTCCATCGCTTGATTCATCAGCCATGGAACCGTATTCAGGTACGTACGCTCTGCCTTTTGACCAGGGAGACGTATGCCTCAATGTAGATGAACATGGTCTAAACGAAACCGAGCGAACATTCCCTGAAGATTTGTGGGAACTTACCGGTCCGGAGTGGAATGGAAAGACTGCATTCCCATCTCCGGTAACCTCTTCGCCGGGTAGGGCGTTTATGATTGCAACAATTGACTACTTTGAGCATGATGAGAACGAAACTACCAATGCTTTTGATTGGTGGAAAGCGATGGCTGAGAATGATGCACGTTTCACTTCAGGCTGGACTGAGGCATATGAAATTCACTATTCTGGTGGATACGGCGAATGGACTGAGGGCCATATTGGTGACTCGCTCCTCACTGTATCATATTGTCATTCACCAGGAGTTGAAGCATACTACAGCGGCAACAGCACCCACTCCACCTCAATTACACTCGAGCGCTCCACCTTCCACCAAGTTGAATACGCTGCCCTAACAAACGGAGCCACTAATGTCAACGGAGCCAATGCCTTCCTTGACTTTCTCCTTTCTGAAGATGTTAATCGTAACATGCCTGAAAACAATTTGATGCTCTCTGTCCTTGAAAACCCCACCTTCCCTGATACTGATGGCTACTCGTGGCACACAGACACCCCTACGATGAATGCAAATGTATCGATGGAACGCATTGCTCAAGACATGGAAACATGGCTGAGCCAATGGCAGACCGCAACCCAGTGAGATGAATATATGGCGTTAAAGCAACGCAATAATGCTCAAGCAAATGCAATCCACATTGCTCAATGGCTTACTCTAATTTGTGTCATTGTTATTGGAACCGTGCCACTCATTCTCGCTATCCTTCGCCTCTGGAGCGTAACACAAGTCTCCCCCTTTGAGGCGTTACGCCAATTCCCTGAGCAAATCGGTGCGATGGATGCACTCCGCTTCACCCTCATCGAGGCACTTCTATCAACGATACTTACTGTCGTTCTTGGCCTCCCCGTAGCGTGGTCATTGGGTCGTTATCAATGGCGAGGAATCCGTTCAAAGCGAGCCCTGTTCTATCTTCCTTTTGTCACGCCACCGATTGTTGCGGCCGCTGGTTTCCTTGCTCTAATCTCCCCCGGTGGGCTCTTCAATTCGTTTGGATTGGACTTAAGGGGCGAAACTGGATTCATTGGTTGGCTTGCCGTAACCACCGGATGGCAACACCCAGGACACATGATCGCTCTTATCCTCGCACATGCTTGGTTCAATCTATCACTGATGATTCGCTTTGTTGAACCCGTCATCGCTCAACTCAATCCAGCATGGGAGGAGCAACTTATGATGCTCCCAAAAGGCCAAACCGCTTCGGGGCGTTTACGCCATCTCTGGTTGCCCGTTCTTGGACCTAGTGTGGCTGTTGCTGCAACGTATGCATTCTTTTTCTCTTTCACTTCTTTCGCACTGGTCAAATGGTTAACACCCGATTTCAACACACTCGAATCGTTGCTCGCAGACCTTGGAGGGTCAGCGGGCATCTA
>JABJFP010000233.1 GCA_018662715.1 Methanobacteriota archaeon
CGGAAATTTTTCGCTGTAAATCCTTCGCCACTACTTTCCCGAATGTATTGGTTGATGTGTTCTGCTTTGAGGTCTACCTCATTTCCGGCTTCTGAAATGTACATGAACAAATCAGCGTCCTTTGCTCCGAGACGATTCGTTCTCAAAATGAGGTCAACCAAATAATCATCTTCAATTTTTATCTCCCAGTCTTTGTTAGACTTCCCAGTGAATGTGAAAATAACATCGTGTTTACCTTCAGCCTCATCCCCTCGGATGTGCTTAACGTGCATCGATTTCAGCGTTGTGAGCCCATAGGATTCATTCAATCGGGCATATTCATCACTGCCAACGCGAATATTGTAGAGGTCCATAAGTCGGACCACGAGCGCAGAAACGGTCTCAAGGGACATCGCTTTTCCTTCTAAATCACGTTCAATTTGCCTTCGGAGACGGGGCAATTGGGAAGCAAAGTAGACGACATCGTCGTACTTCATTTCAGCGGTTATCTCGACCCAATCAGGATGGTAGCGATACTGAAGTCGGCCTTTTGTATCCTTCCCAGTGGCTTGAATGTGGCCTCTTGGGTTTGGGCAAATCCAAACATCAACCCAACCGGGCGGGAGAGCCATAGAATTCCAACGTACTACGATGTCTTCTTCTGTTATCGGGTCGCCATTGGACGAGAAGTACTTCCAATCGTATTCTCCTTCAATTTCAGAGCCATTTTGACGGGTTACTCCTCGCAAGGAGGGGTCGCTCCTTACCAATGTAGCACGGCGAAGGGCTTCACTTGCGTCAACAGCCATGGGTCGGCCTTTCCTTATGACTCAAGAACCTACGGGCTGTATTCAATCAGCGGCGTGTTCTTTTCTAGAGCAGGTTGTTCATTCAATGACGGAGCAACGGATGATTTGCTGGGGTTGTGCTGGACGGTCACCTGGTAGCTTGGCGCATCCCTCGATTGCTTTTACAATGTCCATGCCTTCAGAAACTTCACCAAATACGGCGTGATTTCCATTTAGCCAAGGTGTTGCTACAGTTGTTAGGAAAAACTGGGACCCACCGGTGTTACGGCCAGCATTTGCCATTGAGAGCACTCCTGGTTTGTCATGCTTGAGGGCGAGGGCAGAGGATTCGCAAGGAATTTTCCAGCCAGGGCCGCCAGTTCCAGCTTTTCGGGAATTTGGATCTTTGGAATGTGGGCAGCCACCTTGAATCATGAAGTCTTCAATGACGCGGTGGAAGTGGAGGCCATCGTAATGTCCCATGTTAACGAGTTTGACAAAATTAGCGACCGTATCGGGGGCACTGCCGTGAAATAGGTCAATTGTAATGTTTCCTGCACTGGTTTCCATGAGAACTTGCATGGTTGGACCACAAGCCGGCGATTCAAGAGGCTTTGGATGGGCTAGGAATGAACCACATCTTCATAATGTCCTCGCTGGAGGGTAAATTATGCCCGAAGCACTTGATATCAACATTACCACAATGGAAGGAACCCATACTACTCTGCGAGAACTTGGCGGAACCCGCTGGCTTGTCGTCAACGTTGCGAGCGCATGCGGGGCAACTCCGCAATACAAAGGACTCCAAGAGATCCACGCAGGAAATGAAGACATAACCGTAGTTGGTTTCCCTTGCAATCAATTCGGGGCACAAGAACCCGGAACCAACGCTGAAATTTGTGAATTTACGGCTGAAAAGTACGACGTATCCTTCCCGCTCATGGCGAAGGTTGATGTCAAAGGAGAAGGTAAAACAGGTCTCTATTCCATTCTAAGTGAAGTCGCTGATGCAGACGGTTATTCGGGGGACATCCGCTGGAATTTTGAGAAATTCCTCATCGAAGCCGATGGAACCATCCAACGATTTTCGACTCGTGTCACACCCGAGAGCATTTCTCTCTGAAGCAGTAAGAACCATGCCCTTACTGCTAAAGCAGTAACCATGAGCCAAGCATGGGTCGTTGATTCAAACTGTTTTATCCACTTGGGTCAAAAAGGAAAGGAGAAGGTCGTTGAAGATCTCAAATCTGCCTTAAACGGTGCAAAATTACTCATTACGCCCGGCGTAAAAGACGAGGTTGCAACGGTTAGCATGCGTAAGATATCGGGCCACCCCAACCTCCTGGTGTTGTTTGACACTCTGTTGCATTCCACTTCTGTGGAGGAAGAAGATGTACGCAAACTAGCAACCAAAATTGGTGAACGAGCGGCTCCCCAGGACGTAGACTTGTCATTGATGGTCCTTGCAGATCAGTTGGGTAGCGACGGAGCGGAAGTGATTCTCGTTTCGGACGATTTCAAAATGACAACCACCGCTGAAACTGCAGACCTTGCCTTCACCACATGCCCCCCCTCAACATTCATTGAACGACTTATCGATGGGGGTGTTGAGGAGGGGCGGGACGAACGATTACGCAGTTTATCTCGGCAGGTAAGAGCGTCCGAAATGAAGTATGCTATCAGCCGACGGGACCAATACGACGTGCAGAAAAAACTGACATGGATGGTAGATTCACTTCTTGCATCTGCCCACGCGATGGCCGAAGAACATGAATCGAATGAAGATGAGGTTGACGAAGGCCGATTGATTGCTGATTTGACTCGTGCCATTCGCGGTTATGACATCAAATCCAAGCGACTCGAAGCCCTTGGGAACCTGCCAGAAATTTGTCAACCTGTTCAACGTTTAGACCAACATCTTTCTTCCCTACGTACATCTGCTGAAGATGACATACCCACTACTCTAAGAGCGACAAAGAATCTTCTTACCGATGTCATGGAACAGGTCGGTTTGGGGCTGGCTCCGCTCGGTGAGGCTAAAGCAGAAATCGCACATAGAGCCATGGCTGGGAGTTTACTTCGTACAGAATCCGCCCTAGGCGTTCTGGAAGGCATGGAAGGAGAAATGGAACGGGCGCGTACCCATCTTGTTCGCGCACTCCATCTCGCAACCCTCGTCGACGATGTGGGCTCAGAGCGCAAGGCAATGCGTAGATTGGGGGTTTTAGCACTCTACGCCGGTAACCTTCAGCGTTCGTTTGACCTGCTTGCAGCAGCGACCAATCAGCCCACATCAAATCCCGTTGACACCATACCTTCACTTGTTCTTTCAGCCATCGTTGCTATGCTACTTGAACAAAGGGAAGATGCCCAAAAGCGTGTTGAACACGCAGCCTCTATCCTATCCGATTCTCCACTTGAAGGAGCGGATTCATTGGATAGGTTAGGCAGTATTTTACTCGCCATCGACCGTCCTGATTTAGCCGTTGAATTGTTTGATGAAGCAATGGAACTCGCACTTATTGGAAGCGACGATACGAAACTTGAAGCCATCGCCCATCGTTTACTTCAGGCCGAAACAGCGCTGAGCGAGAGTGACCATGATGATGCGCCTTCACTGCGAATGTTGCTTGACGGGCTCACTCCAGTTGACCAAGGCGAAAGCAAGAGCAAAGCGATAAGTCAAGCCTCAACAAGCGATGATTGAGTTCGTGGTTCACTCAAGAGGGGCGGGTGCTGCAGCATTAACTGCAGGTGAAACTCCAGCCTCGTAACGCTTGAAGTTGTCATTGAACATTTCAGCCAATTTGTTTGCAGTAGCATCGTACGCATCACCATCAGTCCACGTAGTTCGTGGCTGGAGAACTTCGGAAGGTACGCCTGGGCAACTGGTTGGAACTTCAAATCCAAACCGACCGTCTGTGATGTAGTCAACAGCGTCCAAATCGCCGTCAAGTGCTGCGTTAAGCATGGCTCGAGTGTACTTGATTTTCATCCTGTTCCCTTCGCCGTAAGCGCCACCGGACCAGCCGGTATTGATGAGCCAAGCCGTGGAGCCATGTTCTGCCATTTTGTCGGACAAAAGGTCAGCATAAACACCAGGGTGCATGGGCATGAAAGGTTCTCCAAAGCAGGCGGAGAAGGTAGCTTGCGGTTCTTTTACTCCGATTTCAGTTCCAGCAACTTTAGCCGTGTAGCCCGAGATGAAATGGTATGCGGCCTGAGAAGGTGTTAGCCGAGAGATCGGGGGCAGCACTCCGAAGGCATCGCACGTGAGGAAAATCACGTTTTGAGGGTGACCGCCCTTTGAGTCGCCGGTTCGGTTTTCAATAAATTCAATCGGATAAGACCCGCGGGTATTTTGGGTCTTTGAGGTGTCATGGAAGTCGGGAACGCCTTCTCCATCCAACACCACATTCTCCAAAACCGTTCCAAATCGTCGCGTTGTTCCAAAGATGGCAGGCTCGTCCTCTTCGGAAAGATCAATGAGTTTTGCATAACATCCTCCTTCAAAGTTGAACACACCATTGGAGCCCCAGCCGTGCTCATCGTCTCCAATGAGGGCTCGCTTAGGGTCTGCTGAAAGGGTTGTTTTTCCAGTCCCAGAGAGTCCAAAGAAAATCGCCGTGTTCTCTCCAGTTGTGTTTGCAGAGCAGTGCATTGGGAGAATGCCTTTCTTCGGAAGAATGAGGTTCATGACCGAGAAGATGGACTTCTTGATTTCTCCAGCATAGCGTGTTCCGCCGATGATGACTTCCTTAGCAGCGTAGTTCACGATAACGAAACACTGCGAATTTAGGCCATCTTGCTCAGCATCTGCTTCGAAATGAGGTGCGTGGAGGACAGTGAATTCAGGGGCGTGATTGGCCATTTGGGCTTCATCAGGTCGAATGAACATGTTGCGTGCGAAGGTGTTGTGCCATGCGTTATGGTTGATGACGCGGATTGGTAGAGCTTCGGAGAAGTCTGCACCACAATACAAGTCTTGAACAAAAAGAGCGTCCTGTGAAGACAGGTAGTCCACTACCTTTGCTCGCATGCGCTCGAATGTTTCGAGATTGGTAGAGACGTTAACGTCGCCCCAGTTAATGTCCTCGGTGACGGTTGCTTCGTCAACAATGAATTTGTCGTTTGGAGACCGGCCTGTTCGCTCCCCAGTTTCGGTCACTAAAGCACCATGAGCGCTCAATTTTCCTTCGCCGCGAGATACTGCGAGGTTGATTAAATCGCCAGCAGCGAGGTTCCAATAAACCTCTCCTGATGGAGTAATGCCGTATTTTCCGAGGTCCCCTGAAGGGGTGCCGTGGACGCCGCCCATGCCGACCGTTTCTGCCGCCCCTCTTTGTCCCTTTTGGCTGTTCATTCCTCTTCTTCAACCATTTTTTCTTAACTTCTGGTTCTCGGATATCACAAAAACCATGACGCCATAACGGCGATGTACGACGATTTGGACTATTTGCCCGGCAAACAACGGGCATATTCAAGGCGGCGAGGCCTCACCAAGTCTCATGGACGACCAAAGCGGAACCCGAACGGGTCCTGCAGGTGAGGATGAAGTCTTGCGCAAGAAGGAGTTTGGACGCGCACGGGGCATGAACCTCGGGGCGTTCATGGTGGATTCCGATGATTCAGAACATCCCGAACAATTTCCGACTGTTGATGAGGCGTCTGAAGAAAAAGAAGTTGATGCAGCAGTCGGCACGTTGAACGAAATGTTCACCGCTGATTCAGAACCGGTTGGCGATGACGAAACGGTAGACTCTGTTACTCAATTAGCGGTACACGCTGAGCAACAGGTCAGCCGAGCTATGATGGTGATGATGGTCCTCATTTGGACCGCTATTGGGGCCTTGGTCGGGACGGTCTTCCCCCCTCTTCTCAGTGCAGTAGGTCTTCTTTCAATGGCCATATTTGGCTTCGGTTTGGGTGAGCGCTGGATTCCGCGCCCATCCATGCATCTTCTTGGAATAACTTGGGTCATCATCTCAATGAAGTTGCTTTACGGATTAGCCCTCGACGCATGGAGTTGGGGATGGTTTGATTCCAGTCCGATAGGAAGCAGCGAAACTCTCGGCATTGTGATGTTAGGCTTGGTCGCTCTCAACGTTGCCGTTGCCTTCCGTCACGATGAGGATGCTATCGCAGCTCAGTCAGCCTTGGTCCTCTTTGCAGTGGGGAGTTCCGCAGGGGCCGTCTATGGAGGGGCAGGAGTTGCAATCTTCATTCTTCTCGCCATGGCGCTCATGCATGTCCTGGCACTGTTACGGTCCTCTGGAAATTTGGCCAGCCTGGGCATATCCATCTCCTACCTTTGGGTGGGGGTTCACGCTCTTTCAAACGATTGGACCATCCTGTCGTTGACACTGATTCCCATCGAGAATGACCTCACGCTCTTCCTTCTGCTTGCGGTCGTTAGTGCAGCGAATGCGGCCATGGCGGCAGTGTTTGTTCACCATGAAAATTGGCTCAGTTCTGCAGCGAACGCCCTCGGACTTGGCAAACCAGGTCTTTGGGCGGTATCGGTATCCATTGGAATGGTCGGGGCTCTCATGGCCATTGCAGCCCATCGATCAGAAACAGGATATGCACTCGCCCAATTGATGCTCCTTGCTACAGCGTTCAGTACCTCTTACCTTGTGGTTCGTGGTGTTTCTTGGACGAGATTGATGCCGTATGTTCTCGGCCCTACGCCGTTTTTACTGGCCGGATTGGCCTTGATGGTTACGGGAACCGTAACCATAGATTGGCCGTTTGGGCTTGAAGCATATTCCATATTTGCTTCGTTGATGGCTGCATTAACCGTCATGGTTCTTCTGCAACATCAGACAAGTGTCTCCGACCACGTGCTCTGGGTTGGAGGCATTGCGGTTGTGATTCTGCTCACCTTACTGATTCCTGCGGAAGACGGCGGAAAGAATTCGAGAATCCTACTCGCTACACAAGGAATTGTATGGTTGGGACTTGCAGGGCTTGCACTGCTTCGCCGCTCACCAAGCATTGCAGGAGTTGCTGTTTTGACACCCTACCTCTGGTTGCTTGTCTTTGCTACAGATTTTGAATCACGCCTTGTGAGTTCAGATCTGCTCCCGATCGTTCTTGCAGAACAAGATGTGGCGGTTTGGATGGCTCTGTTGGTGGTTCAACAAGTAGGTGTGAACATCTCTCTTGGCACCTCAAACCTCAACCTTGCGGGGCGTCTTGGTGGCTTCTCGGAAATCAGTGCCCGGCTTCGGGATTCCAAAGCGCTGAATCTCTGGAACCTCAGTTTCGTCCTCGCCGTGTTGACATTCGTTTCAATGGCCCGTCCACAGAGCCTTACCGGAGTCGGCCTCTTTGGGGGAATGTCCCTGCTGATTCTATCCCATGCATTCCTCGTGCTCCAAGACGTTCACAGAGGAAAACCACGAACCTTGTTTACCGTTTGGTGTGTTGCGGTCATAGCCCTTTCTTGGAACTTCGGGCAAGAAGCGATTTGGTCTCTGATTCTTGTTCTTGCAAGCAGCCTTCTTCTCCTCGCAGCAGAACGACGCCAAAGGGAAGGCAGGACAAAGGAAGAGTTGGAACAACTGGAAGCCCTCCCCGGGCGATTGCTCACCCTTCACCTTGGCATCATTACCGCCTTGTTCCTCATCATTGGACTTGAACCTCAGCGGCAAGCTGTTTTGACCGGCCAAGACGGATGGTTGAATGAAGTTGATAATCTTCGCATGCTAACAGTTCTTGGAGGGATATCTTTGGTCATCTACATGAATCGAATTTTGAAAATTGAATCGCTTTTGACACCGACAGTAGGGGCGCTTGGGTTGTTGATTGGGATGGCATTAGCAGGTCAAGGAATGGACCAAGTAGAAATCCAACTTGCAGCATTGATTCTCTTCGTCCTCACCGGTGCTTACTTGGCTCTTCAAGGAGAAGTACGGTCGGGATTGAAAGCACTCGCAGCCCAAGAGCAACGGCGTGAAGAGTTTGATGCAAAACGGGAACGTCTCCGACATTTGGTTGCTCATGAGGAAACTGCAGATACGACAACCTCAGTCCAACTCAAGCATCTTGATGCAGAGATGTTGCGTCTTGCAGAGGCACAACGAAAGCGTTCCAAACGAACCGATACCGGCGCAGCAGACGATCTCATCGTGGGAGATATTCATTACCGCCCAGTCATCATTCTCATGTTCCTTGGCGTCGCATTCTTGGGTGCTGCTTGGGTTTCTTTCGCTACAGGCGGGGGGCTGCAAGCCCTCATGTTCAGCGCTGTTCTTTCGGTTATCATGGTCGGCCTCTCTCGCCTGCGTGCGAATTCCATCGGCTTACGGCTCCCAGACATTGCTGGCGTGGAATCTCCAATTGCGTTTTGCATGACTGGTTTGGTAGTGGTTCATCTTGCTGGACGTATGACGACCGGTGTCCTAGATGGAGATGATGCGCTCCACCTCTTTGTTCTCATAGGCGCACTTGGCGTTCTTGGCGGCATGGGGTTGATTGGACGCAACGACCTGGGTCTCCGATTACCAAGTGCGCTTGAAGCAGTTGTTGCTCTCTTTGCTGTTGACCGCATTCTTGCGCTCGTAGTTGGAGGGCAAGTTCCCGTTCCCTTCTCCTTCAATCCCTTAGATGGAGACACTATTCAGTGGGTTTTGCCATTGATTGGAATTGAACTTGTTGTTCTTGCTCTCGTTCTGCTGTTTGATTGGGTAGAAGGTGAGCGTCTCCGAAGAGACCTTGACGACCATCGGGGCGCCTTGGGTCGAACTGCATGGCTTGTTTGCTGCGTTCTCCTTTCTTTCGGTCCCGCGAGTATTGTTGTGGTTCTCTTTGCCGCCCGACGAAGTATCGCCTGGGCACAGCCTGCAGTCATGCTTGGTGTAATCGCAGTTCTTCCGTTTGCGCTCCAATCGTTCAACCCGTGGGCCTTTTCGCCTTCTGGAATCACGCTCGCTCCAGCCCTTTCAGCCTCTATTGTCGGGATTGGATGCATGATTTGGGCCGCTTACATTGTCGTCAACGAACATGGCTCTTGGCTATCGAGTGCATTATGGGGCGTTCACATCATGCTTTATCCCGCAGCCTTGCTCGGACAATCACTTCCACTGATGGTTTTTGCAGGCCTAGCAGCATCTGTAACAGCGTGGATTTCTGGGATTTTCACGCTTCGTAAGTCATGGCGCGTAATCGGCGCGGTTGATTTGGGCATTGCATGGCTCTTTGCTGCGGTTTCGTTTGTTGCAGGTGCTCAAGTTGAATACCTCCTCGCAATGTTGGCTTCTTCGGCAATACTGCTCTTCGCAGTAACAGCATTAACTCAAGGGCGTCAAGAACAACTTGCAAACGATTGAGCGTTATTGGAGAGCCTTAGACAGAAGACCTTCAATGTCTTCAAGCAAGGGAAGAAACTTCTCAGAACTCAATTCTGGTGAGAGGCGTAACGAAAGGCTGGTCTTCGCTTGAGTCCCGCTGTTGCGTATTCCAAATGAAAGCGTTCCTTTCAAACCTTCACCATGAACAAGAAGGAGATTTTCTTCTCCCTCAATGGTTCGGGTAACGGCCTCGATTCCATTGTGCTTGAGTGCCGTTAGGATCTTCTCGGAAACGGTTGCTTGCAATTCATTTCCTCGTTGCCAACGCTCTCTGTGGCTCTCTTTGACCGATGTTCTTCGCTTCCATCCGCGATTAAATGAACGAGGATTTGACCTATCTTGAGCCAGTAAAAAAGCACAGAGTGAAGCAGCGCCATCGCCCACAAGGCTCCATTTTCCATCATGACCCGAATGAGATGCTGGCATAACCAGATGTCCTGAGTCTTCAACTCCGAGCCGTAGTGGCATTGAATCGCTGTGAATCAATCCGTCGGGGTGGCGTAATCCAAC
>JABJFP010000234.1 GCA_018662715.1 Methanobacteriota archaeon
CGACCGGGTCGTGGGTCCGGGTCATTGGCGAGGCAGGTTTGTTCGGGGTGCCAAGCGTGACGTCGGACGTTGGCTCGCAAAAGGAAGCCTTGGGCAAAGGAGGCATTTTGGTGGATGACGCCCATGATGCTGACGCTGTTATCGATGCCTTGAGGGCCGTGTACGACGACCGAGAGCGGTATGGGGCACTGGCGCATGAACACACTCGAATGGTTGACCATCGTCGTTCTGTAACTATCTTCCGAAGCGGGCTTGAGAGCCTGTTTGAAGACCGCTAAGCCGGAATCAAGGGGAGAGCCAACCCCAATGTTTAGACTTGCTCAAGAAGACGTTCTTCTTCTGCTAACAGAGCGTACGTGCTTGGAAGGAAGGTCTGACGAAGTTGCACATCGTTTTGTTGTTCAGAAACATTGGTTGTATGCAGGGCTTGTTCTTGGCTCCCGGGTATCATGTCAAAATGGATGCTTTCCTCTGTCACTAAACCAATACCAACGCCATGTTCAATGGATTGGAAGGCGTGCCAAATGTCATCGGCTCGGGGACATGTTTCCAGAAATCCATCCCCTGCTTCTCGCATAATCTGTAGGAAATTCGGAGGAAGCAAGACTCCTGAACAACCGGTGGCCAAATTCAGGAGGCTCGGTCCTTTTATCGCTGGAGGCCAGGATGTATACGGCGTGAGCCCTTTTTTGTCATCGGTAAGAACGATTCTGTGAGCACGGTAGGCCATGATCGATGTTGGTTCTTGTTTTGCTGCTTCAAGCATGCGCTTCAGCCACCATTTTGGGTAAAAGATATCGTCGTCAACAATAATGTGTGGGCGAGAAAAATCCGGAGCGTTTTGAATCCACCACTGTACCTTCGTGTGCGGGCCAAGATTTTCAGCCAGATGGATTTCTAACCCGCGTTTCTTCAACCGTTCCAGGGCCTTATTGGGATGCAAAACATCCTCCTCTACGTCCAAATAAAGCATTAACCGAGAAGGGCGAACCGTTCCCTTTGCAATGGTTTCAATGACGATATGGACGTCTTTCAAGCGTAGTCCGTACGTTGTCATTGAGATGGTAGGGCCTGCAGGGTCGAGGATGGTGGATGAAGCGAAACGGTTTCTCAATCCGAGACGAAATGCTCTCAACGGCAGCAGAATGCTGGTTAGATGATTTCGGAGGTAGGATTTCACATTGGGAATCTTCATGCACCTGACCAACGTTCTTGATTCAAAGGGCTAATTCGCGTCTTCTTAACCCTTTCCCAGCACTGTTGCTAACGAAGAAAACGATGCACTGCTGAATAAATCAAAAAGGTCCTCTTGATTCCTTACGCAATAATTTAGGCGATTGCTTCTTTAATGATGGGGCCAGCCTTTGCATCATGACAGAAAGCCGTGAAGCAGGTTCGTTTTTCAAAAAATGGGCCATGAGGCAATACTGGAGGATGCAACAATCCCAAGCTGTCGTCAGCCTGTTGTTGTGGGGGACCACCATCACACTGCTGGTTTGGCCGTTGATTGAATGGAGGTTCGCCGCAGGGTGCACCGGTGGTTCTTGCTTTTCCAATGAATTCCTCGGGATTTCAAGTACGTATTTTGCACTTGCTGGCATCTTTTTCACGGTGATGTTTGCCGTCTTAACGATCGGATTTCTCTACGACCAAGTGTTCTCTCTGTGGACCGAGTGGAGAAGTGTCGATATGGAACGCAATCCCTTTGCGACCTATGCCCTTGCTCCAATTTGGGTCATGACCATCGCTTTGCAGGCAGAGGTGTTGAAACGCACATCACCTGATGATGAAGCAATGGTCAAGCAAGCTGATTGGTGCCTCAATTGGTGCGAGACGTACACAGAAGGAGAAATGTTCGCTCGTGCAGTTCAACGTTGGGACAAAGATATGGGCGAGACCCCAACATTTTGGTTCACCAGCGATGAGGCGATGGATCGGGCCCGGCAGACTTCGTTTGAAGATGATTCTTGAAGCAGTTTTAGTCAAAGCCGGACTTGACTTCGTTCAGTTCGGGAAATGATTTATAGATACGAATTAAAACGTTAAGGTGGTGATTTGATTGATAGATACCATTTATGGAATCATAGTTTTTTTCTTTGAAGTCGCTTCTGAGCTGAGAAAGAGCGGCAATCCAACAACAAGATTCCTCGGGTATTTCCTCCTCATAATGGGCATTATTGGAATAATTGCAGGCGTGATCTTTTTACTTACGTTTATTGAAAACCTATTCTCTCCTTACTAGCACGATTAGAGGATTTAGCTTCTAAATTGGCTTAAGAATCCAGAGGAGACACCTCTGATTATCCATCACTTCAGATGGTACCGTTGTAGGAATATTCGCATTGAATGGAGGCCTTTGTACACTAACCATCTATGTCCAAGAGGTTCAAACGTCTTCGCCAAGAGGTATGTATTCGTAAGCTTTCAAGGACTCAAGAGTGGTTTCTGAACAAATTGAAGGACGGTCATCGTAAACAGTCTCAAGGTCTTCGTTCCAATTAGAAACCCATTCAAGACCTTCCCATCCCCAATAGGGTTTGTCCACATCATCCCATGCGAGATAGAGATCACAAGACGTGACGCCATTAACAGTATTTCTAACCATCCAAAGCGCATCTTCGACGACTACAGCCTGCCAACAGAAACTTCTAAAATCAGTATTTACACCATCGGTTGTGGTCATGAATCCCATACAAAATAGGCCGTGTTCTACACCCCAACTTGTTGAAGCAACTCCACTGTTTCTTTCGACTTCAGTGACCCAACTCTGAGAATTAGGGTTCCAATCTATGAGAGTCCCATCACTTTCTAAAATCATGTGATCATCATGGCTGCTAGAATACCATGTTCGTTCATATTCACCGGGCGTTGCGGGTCCGCTGAAGGCCAAATAGCTGATTCCTGATGACATGAGGGCAATAGCAATCAGAATAACAAAGAATGGAAGAGCTCCGAAAGCGCTCACCTTTTCCTTTCCCTTCACAAAGATACTGCTGCTTTCGTTTGCCTCTACCGATGGCGTGACGTCCGCAGGGTTTGGGGCACCAACAGGCAGGGGTAGATGATGAGGAAGGGGAAGTGGTAATGGCGCAGGAGCCGTTCCATGTGGAATCCCTGGTTGAGGATGTGAAGGTTGGTGTTGGTCTGCTGTAGGGGCAGATGGGGGAGGTATCTGTGGAGGTTGCACATCAGTGGTAGGGGTGGGGAACAAAAACATACCGAGTGGTTTGACACATATCCAAAGACCGATGAAGACCCAACCTATCCTTGCCAACCTATCAAACACCCATGCAATAGGCATTTCATTGAGGGATATGCA
>JABJFP010000031.1 GCA_018662715.1 Methanobacteriota archaeon
CTCCCCGAACGCCTTCCATCCAGCCGTTGCGGGCCGCTTGATGTGAATGGGGCGAGGTAAATAATGACGGGAAGCGCCCCTCCAGCCTCGAGGTGACGGATGCCTTCAGGTGCAATATGGACGAGAATTTCCCGTTCAGTGGGATCTCCCAAACGATTCGTTAAGAGTTCAGATTCAAACGACCATCGGTCAATACGACCACGAACGGGTGTAAATCGGTGCTCAGGCATGGTACGGGTAACGAGCGGTGATTCATCTGTCCTGCGGTTCTGGCAGGATTCCAATGGACATCTCAAAAGACTGTGAAAAGGGTCCAGCAAAACGCATATTCTCCAGTGGAAGCCAAGGGGTAGTACTCCGTTTGGGAATTCATTATGTACCCTAGGCAACCGAGTAGGATATCTACGGGTGAGAAAGAGATGGTCTCAATTCAAGAATTTGATTTGCCTGCTCGTTGGACTTCGTTGATTCAAGACAACTTCTCTGAGGCAGTGCATAATCTTGCACACATGTGGCCCGACGAGCAATCAATGACCATATCATACCGAGTCATTGAAGGGTATGACCACGAGTTTGCCCAGGACCTCTTAGCAAATCCCGACCTCCACTTTTCAGCTGCAAACAGGGCCCTTCACCAATTTCTTCTCGATGCAGGGCACGGAACCATCCTCCCCTTTGTTCGAATTGAGCATCTCCCTAGCGACCAAATTCGCACAGTATCTCAATTGAGGGCTGATGATATTGGTCAAATGGTTGCCCTTGATGCAGTGACGACCAAAATCTCTGGTGTTCGTCCCCGATTGTATTCTGCAGTCTTTGAGTGCATTGCCTGCGGCCACACCATCGAAATCAATCAACCGAACGAGCAAGAATTGATTGAACCGCTTGAATGTTCCCAAATAGATGGGGGATGCGGTCGTCCAAAACGCCAAACACGCTTCCAATTGCAACAACAAGCATCCCACCTCATCAACTCCCAATTCATCGAACTTCAGGAACTACCCGAGCAGATGAAAGGCGGTATCCAGCCAGAACGCATCATCTGTATTGGTGAGCAAGACCTAGCGGGTAAACTCAATCCAGGTGACCGAGTTAAGGCCAACGGTGTCCTTTTCATACGTTCACAAAGGAAGGGAGGAAAAGACACCCCTGTTTTCGATATTTTCCTACGCATACACTCACTTGAACGACAAAACATTCCGTTGGAAGAAATCATTATTTCAGAAGAAGAAGAATTGGAAATCCGAAACATCGCTCGAAAAACTGACGTTTACGATTTGCTTACACGAAGCATTGCCCCCTCAATTTTCGGCATGAGTCACATCAAGAAATCCCTCATGTTGCAATTGTTCGGTGGAGTGGCACAGTTGAATCCTGACGGAACACGAAACCGTGGCGACATTCACATCTTGCTCATGGGTGACCCCGGTGTTGCAAAATCGCAACTGTTGAACTACATGGCGTCAATATCTCCTCGTGGAAGGTTCACATCGGGACAATCAGCTTCGGCAGCAGGGTTAACCGCAGCAGCAGTTCAAGACGCTACAGCTGATGGTCGCTGGACGCTTGAAGCGGGTGCACTGGTATTGGCTGACTTAGGCCTTGCAGCGATTGACGAATTCGACAAGATGAACAGCGCAGATCGGTCCAGCATGCACGAAGCCATGGAACAGCAACGCATTTCAATTTCGAAGGCAGGAATCAACGCGAGCCTTAGGACGCGCTGTGCAGTTCTTGCTGCCGCAAACCCGAAAGCGGGCCGTTTTGAACCGGTGAGTGACCTCCCTTTCACTGCTCAAATTGACCTTGCGCCACCGTTGGTTTCTCGTTTTGACATCATATGGCTCATTACCGACACAGCAGATGCAGATAACGACCAGAAGATTGCTCAACACATCATTGCAAACCGCATGAAAGGTAGTAGCGAATTATTGGTCAACGAAGGCTCATTACCCGACCCGTCTCGGCCAACCGCACTAGCACAAAAGGTCAGCAAGAAGAAGCAAGAGGATTACGACATCTTGTCTCGCGAAATCCTCCGGAAGTACATCGCCTACTCCAAACGAAACATTCACCCTAAACTTACGGAGGATGCAAAGGAAGCCATCGTCGCCTATTACGTCGAAACCCGTAAGGCCGGGGGAGAATCAACCGACAGTGTAGCAATCACTGCTCGTTCCCTTGAAGCCCTTTCACGCCTTTCAGAAGCGAGCGCCCGGATTCGTCTTTCACAAGATGCAAATCTCGAGGATGCAGAGCGTGCAATCCTCCTCACGAAGACTTGGCGCCACGATTTGATGGGCGAACATTTTGACGAGACGACCATGCAATCTGGAAAGAAAGGTACGGTCCGAAATCAAGAGAAAATCATTCTAGACTTGGTGTCAACCTTGCAGAACGAATCCGGGGGTTCTGCTAATTTACTGGAGGTATTAACAGAGGCTGAACGCAACGATATCAACCGTGGCAAAGCCGAAGATATCATCGATAAACTATGCCGGGAAGGCCGAATGATGCGCCCGTCAGGATACGAGACCCTGCAAGTGGTTTGACGCCAATTGAGGGTGGTGCTCATGAAGGGTGAGCCCGTCGCAGGTTCATGGCCGGTGAACCCGAAGGTGATGTAGACCGCTCCGACCTGTTGGACCCTGTCCAAATCGGCTTCATGTGTGGCCTCGAAGTGCATCAGCAATTAGCGACGGGAAAACTTCACTCACGTCAAACAGGCGAACTCTACGATGTCACGGTTGAAACCGTCCCAGACCATTGGCCTCGCTTTGCTCGAAAATTACGGGCATCTCGTGGAGAAGGAGGAGCCATTGACATTGCTGCACGCTTTGAGGCAAAGCGAAATCGCTCGTTCATTTATGCTCAATCACCCAATGCAGGTTTGATTGAACTTGATGAACAACCACCGGTAGACCTTGACGAGGATGCAGTTGAGATTTCACTTACCGTCGCCGCGTTACTCAATGCCAACCCTGTTTCACTGATTCAAACCATGCGAAAAACCGTCGTTGACGGCTCTAACACCAGTGGTTTTCAGCGTACTTCACTGATTGCTACAGGCGGTGTTTTACAGACTGTAGAAGGCCCAGTGGGCGTTGATGTCCTTTGTCTGGAAGAAGACAGTGCTCGGAAATTGGATACAATTGATGTCCCTGGGGGCCAACAAGTTCTCTACAATCTGGACCGATTGGGATTGCCGCTGATCGAGATTGCAACATCTCCTGAAGTTCAAACCCCAGAACATGCCAAATCCACGGCCATCGCCCTCGGACGAGTTCTCCGCCAAACTCGGAGAGTTCGTCGCGGACTTGGAAGTATTCGCCAAGACCTGAATGTCTCTATTGGCGCGGGAGACCGAGTTGAAATCAAAGGGTGTCAGGATTTGGATTGGATCCCCCGAATCATCCGATTGGAAATGGCCCGCCAACTCCACTTTTATCGTCTTGCAAATGACTTGAGAGCCAGTTTGGACTTGCCTGCACTTCCATCGCATCGGGAAGAGGACGTTCCAGATGTTGAGCGGCAAGTTGCCGATCGTGTTGAAGAAGCACTTCCATGGGTTTCACACGACGTTACCGATTCTTTCTCCACGTGCGATTCAAAGATGATTCAAGATGGACTGAGCAGCGGCTCACGCATGATTGCCCTACCTCTTCCTGGCCTCAAAGGAAAATTGGGTGTCAAAGCAGCAGACCACAACGGCGCTCAACTTCCACGACTGGGTCGGGAACTCGCGGGAGCAGCAAAACTCGCAGGAGTCAAGGGGATTTTTCATGCCGACGAACTTCCAGCCTACGGCATCACAGAAGAAGAAATCAACAATGTTCGTACAGCATTGGGTTTGAAGGAAATGGATGGATACGTGCTGTGCTGTGCTCCACGTTGGCAGGCTGAACTAGCGCTTGAAGCTGCATTAAACCGAGCCCGCCTTGCTTGGCATCGGATTCCGCAAGAAGTTCGAAACGTTGTCGTAAAGAAAGGCTCTCCAGAAGACGGAACCACTGCCCCAATGCGCCCTCTCCCGGGACGGTCCCGAATGTACCCCGAAACCGACGTTCCCCCTCAAATCGTTACGAACTCTCATTGGGGCGATATTCTGGATAACCTCCCCATGTCAGATGATGAACGAGCGGAACGACTCTCCGGGTTTGACATCTCAAACGACCAGGCCTCACAATTACTTGCTAGAGAACTGGACGATGTGTTTTGGAATCACGTGGAAGGCATACCCGCAAAGGGATGGGCTTCACTGCTTTTGGTTCATGACGAGGAACACCCTTCTCTTCTTGTTAACGTCCTTAAATTGAGAGAAGATGGCCATCTTTCCCGTGAACATGTTGACGGCGTTATTGAAACTCATCGAGGTCAAAATCCATCAATGGAAGCACTAAATTCGTATTGTGAGGTCAACGGACTTGCTCCAGCAGATGTGAGTGGACTTGCAGATGTGATTGACAAGATCATCGCCGACCGCCTTGACTTTGTCAAAGAACGTGGCATGGGCGCCATGGGCCCTCTAATGGGCGTCGTTATGCAAGCTGCTGGCGGTGCAGATGGAAAAGAAGTCAGTGCTCTACTACGCGCCGCCATTCAATCGGTCATGGAGTGATCGTATGGTCCGGCGAACGGTCCTTGCTTGTCTTCTCCTCGCAACGCTCAGCATTCTTTTTCCTGCTCAGGCAATGACGCCGGAATCATGGAAGTTAGAATGGGAGATTGACCTCGCAGATGGCTACATTACCACTCACCCGGTTATTGACAATGAAACCGTTTACGTTCGGACTTCTGGGTTTTGGACGGGAGAAGAGCGGCCACAAGTGTTCGCATTCTCAACCGAAGGTGAAGAGCGATGGAACCGAACAAGTGCAACAACCGTTCAACATGATATGAGCCCCCTTCTCCTGCTCCCCAGCGGAGTAGGCCCATGCGGTTCCTGGCCTGACCTAATTGCAGTGGGGTGGGCAGATGGCACAGTGGAAGTTTTACGAGCAAATGATGGTGCATCGCTTTGGAACCGAACTTCAACAACACAGGGCTGGGGTATTACCGGAGCAATTGTTCAAGATGGCGACCATTTGGTCGTCCCGACGCGAACCGGCATGATGCGTGTCTGTATTTCAAACGGTGAATTGGATTTCGAGGTTGAACTGGGGCTGGGCTGGCGTAATGGAATTTTGACTACTGACGATGCATTTTGGCAGGGAGATGAATCTGGAAACATCTGGAAAGTATCACGCGATGGAACATCGACGTTGGTTGCAGATTTGGGCGGTTCAATCCGCCATGCACCAATCCAAACATCTTCGGGAATTTTTGTTCATGTCCAGAGAGGAGCGACGAGCACCATCCATTTGCTGAATGCTACAAACAACAGTGTAGTGACAATTCACCAAGGAGGCGCCTCACCAGCCATGCCGGTTTCC
>JABJFP010000235.1 GCA_018662715.1 Methanobacteriota archaeon
GGGTTCCGACTGCGTTACGGGCGAGCCCGACCATCTGGTTTGGCAGCAGCTTCAACCAATTCCGCCTCAATGCTTGCGTTGGATGATTTCATCACCATCGGGACACAAATGAAAATTGAGCGACCTGGAAAAGCCTGTGCAATCACACCATCGGATGAGACAGACGGACCGTGGGTTGTTCTTGAGGATGGCCGTTTCGCACGTTTTGATGATGCTCCAAGTTTCGCCCGCATTCGTGCAAATGTCAAGCAAATTTGGGATAATGGAGAACTTGTAATCGGCTATGGGGAATTCATGGAGAACAACAAAAATTTGGTTCCAGCAGGGTATTCTACTGATTGGTGGGCCAGTGATTTGATTGAAGGTTTTGTTCACCCTGAAGATGTTGACGCGTTTGTATCGATTCTCAACGGCAACCGCAGCGATTGGCCCGAGGGATGCCCGGGGATTCATCCCTCAGAAGCAGAAGATGGAGATGCCCAGTATCATGTTCGCCGAAAGTGGCATCAAAAATTGCGTAACACTACGGTAGACTGGGAGGCTGCTAAAGCGATATCCCGTCGTTTCGCAACATCGCTCCCACCCCCTCACAATCCCTGGTTTCTTGACTTGCCTCTAGAGTGGCTTCCACCGGTTCTTACCATGTTTTCAGAGGCAAAAATTGAACCCTATGGAGTGGTTTCACATTCTGTTAAGCCGCTTGCAGATGACGTCCAGATGTTCCCGTTACCGCATCATAAACAACTCCGAATTACGGGCGGAGTTCGTGGATGGGACGCCGCTAAATTAGAGGAATTACAACCCGAGATAACACCTGCATTAGAGGAAACAGAACTCCCCGGCCTTCAACTTCATCCCGAACCCTCTGTGTTTCAGTCATCTGTTCCAGAGGGTTGGGCTCTTATTCAACATGGAATGGCTAAGGCCACGGCCATGATTTTGGGACTCCCACACCATCATGATGGAGATGACTTGGTCATTACCGCTGGATGGCCTGCGGCCCTCGAAGGACTCGGTTTTGGTATTGAAGGCGAACAACCCTTGCGATTGAAAGACGGCCACAAGGTGGCGCATGACCGCCTGAATCAACTCAAACAAGCCAAGGAAGTTCTTGACGAGGAGCGGGAACGCTTGTCGCTGTTAGAAAAAGAGCGAGCGACCATTCGTATTGCCTCTGAAACAGGGGCTCGTCAACGCGGCCTAGGAATTGCTGAAACCGATAAAGTGGGGCGAGAAGCAGCAGCATCCATTCCTGATGAAGGGCCGAAAGACAAGCAAGCCTACCTCTCAGCACAGCGATTGGAAGACGACCATGCGGTCGATGGAATTCTACCCTTGGTGCGTACATTATCTGAATTTAGGTGGGAGCACAGCGCTCCAGTTCGTGTAGGTTGCAGAATGGGACGGCCCGAGAAAGCAGCTCCTCGTGTAATGAATCCTAGGACGAACGCACTCTTCCCCATCGAACTGAATGGTGGCAATCAACGCCTTCTCAGCAATGCCATTGACAAGAGTTCAATCCGCATTCAACTCGGACGACGTGTATGCAGTAAATGTGGAAAGGAATCACCTTTCCTCCGATGCCATCACCGTTCAAAGGATGATTTTGGCGAAGAGCGCGCGGGTGAGGCTTGTGAAGGTTCAACCAAAATGACATCTGCAAAGGCCAACTCACGACGACGAGGTGAAGTCCAAACCGTTCGGATTGATTCCATAGTTGAAGACGCTCGTATTCGCCTTGGTATTGATCGCTTGCCGAATCAAGTGAAGTGCATGAAAAAACTCAACAGCCGCGACCAAACCCCCGAAGCGATCGAAAAAGGAATCCTCAGAGCAAAACATGATCTGCCAGTCTTCCGGGATGGAACGGTCCGCTACGATATGAGCGATGTACCCGTGACCCACTTCAGGCCCCGCGAAATTGATGTTCCTTGGAAGAAACTCCACACGCTCGGCTACACACATGATTATCTCGGAGAGCCCTTGCAGGACGACGAACAGGTGTTGGAAATCTTCCCTCAAGATTTCATTGTGGCCAAGAATGCAGGAGACTTCTTTGTTCGTACTGCCCGATATATCGACGAACTACTCGTCAGGTATTACAAGGCTGAGCCATACTATAACGTGACAAAGCCAGATGACTTAGTTGGCCATCTCATCTGTGCTCTTGCCCCCCACACCAGCGGAGGCGTTCTATCTCGCATTATTGGATGGGCTGATTGCTCAGGCGGTTACGCTCACCCGCTTTTCCACGCAGCCAAGCGAAGAAACTGTGACGGGGATGAAGATGCTATCTTGCTCTTGATGGACGGCTTGTTGAATTTCAGCAGAGAAATTCTACCAGCAAACCGTGGTGGGCAAATGGATGCTCCGCTGGTACTGACGACTCGGCTCAACCCTACAGAAGTGGATAAAGAAGCCTTGAACGTGGATTCTGGTTGGTTCTACGAACGAGATTTCTATGAGGCAACGCTCAATCAACCTCACCCAAAGACCATCGCTCATCGGATGGATTTCGTCGAACGCCGCCTTGGAAGTATTGCTGCAGTTCGCGGATACGGTTACACCCATGACTGTCACTCATTGGATGAAGGGCCAGCACTATCAGCATACAAAACTCTAGAGACCATGATCGATAAGATGAACGGCCAACTCGCACTTGGGCATCGTCTTCGTGGCGTTGATGTTCGGACGGTCGCATCAAGCGTGGTCCGTTCTCACTTCCTCCCCGATTTGCGTGGTAACCTGAATGCCTACGGCCGACAAAAGGTTCGTTGTTTGAAATGCGCTCATTCATACCGTAGGATGCCGCTTTCTGGAAAGTGCATTCAACCCGAGAAAGCAAAGGGCAGAGGTCTTTCAAGCGTTGGTGTTGCTAAATCGGAAGGAGATTTATGCGGGGGCAATCTTGCATTGACCGTTTCTGAAGGTGCAGTTCGGAAATACATCAAGGTCACACGTTTCGTTATGGACCATTATGGAGTGGACACCTACACGAGACAAAACGTCGAATGGCTTGCAGATAGCGTAGATTCGTTGTTTAACAACGACCGTGCAAAACAGTTGTCACTGTCCGATTTCCTCTGATTCAGCGAAGCGGCTCTCTCCAGGGTGAGTCGTTCTCGGGAAGTTGTTCCAAGTCGGGCATCCCTCTTGTGACTCGCTTGAATGGTGTTCGTTCAACAGGCCGTTGTTGAATTGTGTTTTGCAGGCGGCCAGCAAGTGCTCTAACCCCTTGTTCTGCAAATGCGAACCCAACGAGAAGTAGGCTGAGCAGGATATGCCCCTCCAGTTGATACGCTGCGAAGGGTTTGATGTAGAGTTCCTGTTGAGTAACAATGCCCTCATCCGTGACGGTTTCTATGGTGTAAGTTCCAGGTTCCAACTTACCGTTCCATTGCGGGACCTCTTCGCCTAGGTCGCCGTTCCAAGAAGTGATTTCTGTTTGGTTGTCAAGCAGAATAGAATAGCCAATTGAGCCCGAATCGGTGTTCTCTGCTGAGAAGGTGACTGCGATTCTTGCAGGTAGTGCACGGTCAAGGTCTGCAACTGGAGCGACGACGACTTCTCGGTAGGTTTGAGTTTGCGAAGGCGAGTTAACCTCGTTAGGAGCTTCCTGTGAAGCGACGGCGGTCCAAAGGCTATTGACGACGAGAACAGCAACGAACCACATGACCGGATTTACCCAAGCATTACGCTTCGTCATGATGTTCAGTTATCCTTCACCTTCATATGGTTATGTTCTGAGGCAAGAAAATAAACAGTTGTTAAAAATGCCTATTTTTGAGCAATAAACTTACTAAAATCACCATTTAATAATTCTA
>JABJFP010000236.1 GCA_018662715.1 Methanobacteriota archaeon
CACCCCGTCTGTAGCGGCAAAGATAAGTCGGTGTGAATCTGGAAGGAAGCCTGCATTTTCGCAACTAGTAGTGAAGGAGTCCGAAGTTCCTGAAACGATGTCTGTGATTCGTTCAGAGATTAAGGGTGAAAAGCAAAACTTCAGTGATGCACGAAGTTCTCCCTCTCCAAGGAGTTCATCGTTCGCAACATCGTCACCTCGCCCATCATCAACTCCAAACAAGAGTATGAATCCTTCAGCGCATAAGTACGAAGGAGCATCATGCCGTTCGATCAGAGCAGATGAACCGTTTACGCCCGAATTTCCATCAATTCCTTGCTGGCCGTTCATTCCAGGCAGTCCATTGGTTCCGTTACAAATCACATGACGGCTTACAACTTCTTCTTCGTCAAGAGCATCACTAAAATCTTCATCAATTCCAGTGGAGATCACGACTCCTCCCTGAAGACATTCTTCATCTCCAATTGGAAGTTGTGCGGTTATCGCCATTGATGGCGCTGGGGAAATTCCGTTTGTTCCAGGAATTCCGGAACTGCCAGAACTGCCTTGGAGTCCATTGCATACGATTGAAGAAGTAGAAATCTCATCGAAATCCAAAATATCATTTTTGTTGACGTCAATCCCTGCTTGAAGTTCAGTTCCACCTTGGTAGCACTCATCTCCTTCGTTGAGCTCAATACTTTGCACCAACATTGCCTCAGAAGAACCGAAAGCGTCTCCTTGGGTGAGTAAGTAATGATTGTATCCTGCAAGTCCCAAGGCAGATACAATCAGTAGAACTTGAAGAACAGACCACATTTTATTCGTTGAATCTTGGTTGTCTTCATCTTGTTGAGAACCGCCCCCCTGTTCCTGATTTCTTTCTTCGTGATGTTCTCGTTGGGTTTGATGAACCATGGTATGGCGAATGCATTCATCGGATTCAAGGTTGTTCCCGTTCATCATTTGGGGGGCATATCTTTCCAATGAAGGGGTGAATTGATGAAGCACAGTGTCTTGGACGGAATATGGACATCCCTGAACGGTTGCTTGGTCAACTAAACGGTGAGGAAGGCCCAACTCGGCAAAAAGCAGCACGATTGGTCCTTGACCTTGCTGAAACAGCCAAGGCTGATGGATTTGTTGAAGCAGTACACGCTCACGTTTCAGGTGTTTCAGTAATTACTGGTGGTCACGGTTTGCGTCAATTCTTAGCCGACCTTTCGGAGAGCAGCGACGGTAGAGTTTCCATTCCGACGACCCTAAACTCTGCAGGTTGCGACCATGAAAAGATGGACGAAATGGACATTGCGTGGCCAAATTTCCTTGAACAACAGTTCGAAATCATTCAGGCTTATGAGGAACTTGGAATTCAAGCGACCCTATCATGCACTCCATATGACCGAGGTGTTGATGACGGCTCGGGAATTGCTTCATGGGCAGAATCCAATGCCGTATGTTTCTCAAACACATGGACGTCCCTCATCACCAATCGGGAATCTGGCCTTTCTGCTTTGGCAACAGCACTAACCGGTTATGCTCCTCGCTGGGGGCTTCATTTGCCCGAACACCGAATGCCAAACATGTTGGTTCACGTTGAGGCAAAACTGTCTGATTTGTCCGACTGGTCTGTTCTTGGCGATTGGATTGGGAAGCAAGTACGCCCAGAGTGGGACATGCCCTTTGGACCAATGCCTCTTGTGACCGGCCTCCCTTCCTTCATCAGTTTTGCCTCTAAGAAAGCCTTGACTGCCGCTGCTGCAAATTACGGTTGTGCTCTTCTTTGGGCAGATGGACACTCTGCTGACCCTCCATTAAGTCGGACTGAAGACGGATGGGCTGCACCAGAATCAGGATGGCAGGGAGCGTTGACATTCACAGAAAAGGACCTTGGGAAGAGATACGACGAATTGGCTCCAACCGGACAGGTGGATTTGGTGGTAATCGGCTGTCCGCAAGCCAGCCTTGAAGAAATCCGTACCACTGCTTCTGCCGTACGCTCGCACATGGAAATGGGGAAGCGTATCCCTGACCATCGATTATGGGTGTTTACTTCAGGTGAGAATTACGAACTTGCCCGTGCCGACGGGTCGTTGGATTTACTCGAAGATGCCGGAGCCCTTATCCTCAAGGATACGTGTCCCGAAGTGACACCTTATAATCGCAGCAAATACAACCACTTGCTAACAAATTCGCTGAAGGCTGAGCACTACCTGACAAGCGGGCTAAATCGCTTGCCGACAAGTGTTATGCCCATCCAAGGGCGTGTTTTACACGCCTTTGACCCAACCCTAAGTGCAGGTGAACGCCCCACGCTCCAAGCCAAAGCCCAACCTCAACACGCGAGTAATAAATCCCATCAAACAGGGGAAGCCAGCCTTTTGGGTGAAGGTTTGAACTCTCAGGATGATTTTGTAGTGACTGGGCCTGCAATGGTAAGCGATGTCCCGATAACCTACCTCGGTTACGTCAATCGAGATACAGGGGTAATTGAAGAAACTGGCCACCCATTGGACGGTCAAGCAATTGAGGACACGATTTTGATCTATCCAAAGGGTTCTGGGTCAACAGTCGCACCTTATGTGCTGATGGGCCTTCTTTACACCGATAAGGGTCCTAAAGGAATCGTTAATCGCGATGTGTGTGCATTGACCCTTCCTGCATGTTCTCTGTTGAACCTACCTTACGGTCATGGATTTGATGAAGACCCTTGCTTGGCCATTAACAACGGTGATTTGGTGGAACTACGAAGAAGCGGCTCCACCGTAACGCTAACGGTTCTTGAACGAGTAAAGGTGGACTCATGACGAAACGTATCCTGGTCACCGGGGCTGCAGGTTTCATCGGTTCTTCATTGTGCGAGCGACTGGTTGAAGACGGACACCGTGTTGTAGGCTTGGATAACTTGTTCCGAGGGCAACTCAAACACCTCAGCGCTCTTGAACATCTTGAAGAGTTCCATTTCATAGAGGGAGACGCTCGTGAAGACTCCGTGCTGGATACGTGTGAGGCGATTTATGGCGGTTTTGACCTTGTTCACCACCTTGCAGCCATCAACGGAACGCGTTGGTTTCACGAGGCGGCAAGAGATGTCATCAATGTCAACATCAACACAACGCTCGCCACTCTTGCTGCGGCTGAACGTTGGAATGCCAGATACGTGTTTGCATCTTCACCAGAAGCCTTTGGAGAAGAGGAACTGATGCCTCTAAGTGAGAGTTCAGCAAGTTCCTTTCCTTCGGCTCACCAACACCAGCGTCATTCATACGGGGGGAGTAAATATCTTGGAGAAGTGGCGTTGCAACATGCTGTTGCTTCCGGTCTTGACGCTCGAATTGTTCGTCCTTTCAACGCGTACGGGTCAAGGTTACTTGGAGACGACTACGGCCAAGTGATCGGGATGATGTTCCAAGCTGTAGCATCAAATCAGTCCATTCAAATTCATGGGGACGGTTCTCAGACCCGATGTTTTACCCACATTGATGACGTTGTGGACGGCTTCGTACGTGCGGGCGCCTTGGACGGTGATGTCGTTGAAAACAAACCGCTACATGGATGCTCGTTCAATATCGGAAGTACAGAGGAAGTCAGCATCACAGAATTGGCGAATTCCATCAAGAATGCTGTTGATGACCCGGATGTACGTGTCATCAATACTGAGGGCTACCACGGTGATTCAAAGCGTCGTGTTCCCGATTGCACATCAGCGGAACATTTGCTTGGTTGGAAATGCTCGACTTCGTTAGAAACCGGATTAAAGCGAGTTTGGCGAGAACTGAATCTTCAGCCATAATGCTTGGTGACTCGTTTTTTCCATCCGCTTGGAGCCGGCGTCATGTCGTCCCTTCCGTGCTGGCAGAGAACTGCCAATCCACCATCAGGGGCGGTCTTTGAAGAAAACCACACCGCCTTGACTCGCATGACGGCAATTCGTGCAACTGCGCCAGGGAGTTCGTGTTCCTCGACATATTCGGCCTCGATCGCTGCAATACTTTCGGACAACAGAAGAGGTTGAGAATCAACGGTTTGCAAACCATCAATGAGCAATCCTTCATCTTCTCCCAGAGGGAGCGGAGTCGCTGTTTCGTCAACGAGTTCCACACCACGTTGTGTGGCTGGCATTAAGTTGAGAAGAATTCGGCCTGAAGTTCGCATGTTTGTTAGCGTGTCACGATGACGCCCGTCCTTGTGTACTGAAAACGATGCTGTGAGATAAGGCGGTGCGGTTGAAACGGCCATAACAGATGAAAGCGGTGCAAAATTTCGCTTTCCTTCGGAGTCCAGGGTTCCGGCGATTACGACGGGGCGAGGTGAAAGGACATTGTTCAGCCAAGTACTTCGCTCTACGTGGGTCATTTCATCAACATCAAGACGATTGATGGGTTGAGCATGGTCAATGTTTTCCTCAAACCATCGGTCCAGTGTCCCGTCCGCAATTTCTTCAATGGCATGCTGATTGAATTCCACATATGCTTCCCATCGGGGGATTTCCTCATTTTCTCCCCGTTCCTTCTTTCGGGCGATCGACGCCTTAGCGTATGTGTTGCAACGTTCTAAAAATGCTGTGACAATTGATTGTTCATCCATTTAATTCGCCTCTTGTTTGGTGTCATATTCATTCCTTGTCATCAGAAAAGAAGCCGGGTTCCCTACCCACACTTCATGTTCTGGAAGGTCTTTAGTGAGGACGGAGCCAGCACCGAGAACGCTTCTTTTGCCAATATTACATCCAGCAATAACAGTGACATTTCCTCCTAGGACTGCACCTTGTGCAATGTGGATAGGCGCCCACTTGTTTGAGTCCCCCGAAGGAGGAAATCGGTCATTGAGTAGGGTGGCGTTTGGGCCAATGAAAACATCGTTTCCTAGCACGGAGCGGTCCGCAATATATGCGGATCCTTGAATTTTACAATTTTGACCGAGAGTTACTTCCTGTCCAATATGGGCTAATGCCCCAATAGAGGTGTTTGAACCAACCGTTGTTCCCTTGCCAATGTGGCACGGCCACCAAGCCACGGCTCCATCTCCAAGGTCAATGCGTTCTCCAGTAAGGGGATGTTCTGGCATGAAATCACCTCAATCGCTGAGGGATAATTCACGCATGAGCATGTCAACGTGCCCTTTGGCTTTTACATTGTATCTGCACCATGCCAAGGTCCCATCGGCGTTGATGACAAAAGTTGACCGAGCGCAACCCATGTACTCCTTGCCGTAATTTTTCTTGAGGCGCCAGGTTCCAAATGCATGGTGAAGGGATAGGTCTTCATCCATGAGGAGTGGGAAATTGAGATCTTGTTTCTCAATGAATCTACCATGTGATGCGGATGAATCCTTTGAGACGCCCAGAACAACGTAGCCCTCGGTTACGAAACGAGCCATATTGTCTCGAAAATCACAGGCCTGCGTGGTACATCCGGGAGTCGAATCCTTTGGGTAAAAATAGAGGATGACTTGCGTTCCTTGTGCGTTGTATTCGCTTAATTGATGCGTTGTTCCATCTTGATCGATTACGGTAAAGTCAGGGGCTAGGTCTCCAGGAGACAAGGATACGGTGTCGCTCATGATGAAAGGGAGATGGCCGTCCTCCTAAACCCATTGCATCTCGTTTTGTCCTTGTGATTCTATGATGTGGGGCGCAATACTCGCCTTTCCCATTTATGCAAGGTGAATAAAATTCCATCCATCGTGAATAAAAAAGGGGTTTGCAACCGATTCTTTCAATAACCGGCGGGCCGCAGTCTTGAGCATGGTCGGCGCACGTATGTCTCGTAAGACGCGTCGGTATTTCAAGAAAATACAGCGTGCTACGACTAAGTTCATGCTCCAAGAAGTGGCCAGTGCCATACAAACCGAGCTGGATAAGCGTCATCTTTCCTACGATGAAGCGCTAATGCTTGGAAATCTCATTCAAAATAGGGCTGACCAAGTCCCTGGGGACGGAATTGTCTATGCCATATCCGACCGAGATGCATACCGAAGGACGCTGGAATTGTACCTACGGGACGCCCTTCTTACCAGAACAGAACAATTGCTTTTGTGGGAAGAACGGCGCAGATTAGGAATCAGCGAAGATGAGCACGAACACCTTTTGAATCAACTCTTAGCCCAATGGAAGCGTCAAGGCAAGAACGTGACCATCGACCGATTTACCAAACCAGGGGGTACGGGCAATGTCTAATCGCTTATCTCCACTTTTCTTGGTTGGGCTGCTTGTTTTCACAAGCCTTGCTCCACTTACAATGGCTGAAGATGGTGCCCGCTCATCCCCCGATTTCATCATTACTTCATTCACTTTGGATGATGCCGGTTCTATCCTAGACGGAGGTTCAGTTGTTGCAGAAGCGGCAACACACATCGTTCGTGTTCAGGTTCAAAACATTGGACTTGCCGCTGGGCAGGCGTCGCTTGCAATCTACCATCAAGGGACTTCTACTTCAGGCGATACAGTAGTTGGAAGCACCGACCTTGGCGTCATCAACAGTGGCTCAAGCAGCAATGTCGTAGTGTTTGCATGGTCTGCCACCCTTGGGCCCGATCAAATCCTGAAGGCAAAAGTCACTTCTACCACAGACATTAACAACTTAAATAACGATGAAGAATTGCTCGTAGACGTAACAACAACTCAGGCGGCATCTGTTCCAAGCATCATCGATATACCCGAGCCAGCCGTTGGCCAAACCAGCGTTGTCTGGTCGAAAACGATCCATGATTTCAACATCAATGTCCGTAATGATGGAGTGAAGAATTTCTCGGCATCGTATAATCTCGTCTTCACAGATGTCAACAATCCCGGGACTACGTTCACAGAGACCTCTGCTACCGTCCCAATCATCCGGCCAGGTTCCCTGTACAATGGTGGAGCTACCCCTTCAATCGTTTCAATGAATTTTGATGCGACCGCACTCACTGGTGAATGGGCAGTTGTTGGTACAATGACAGCAACAGGAGTCGGTTGGAGTCAATCCGTCCAATTCATTGACTTCACAGTTGTATTTTCAAACTACAACGCCGAAGTCATTACTGCCCAAGACCGAAGCGTTGAGCCTGGTCAAGGTACTACGCTCACTTACATTGTGAAGAACATCGGGCTCTCGAGTGATGACTACTCAATTGGACTATCCTCCGCAGTTGGGTGGGTTGACGCAACATCAACTCCGGCCAGCACCGCTACGATTTCCCCGGGAGTTACAACGGCCGTTCTCGTACAAGTTGATGTTCCAGCTAATGCACTTCGTACTGATTCGGAACTCGTCACGCTCACACTCACTTCGTCGGGGAGTAGTTTCGTCTACACCATGCAGACCACAGTTCTTGCAGGGGAGTCTTATGATGTCACGGTAACAATGCCTGTTGCGACCGAAATGCTTGTTCCGGGAAATGAAACCCCAATTCTCTTTGATGTGACAAACGATGGAAATTCTCCAAGTGCATTTTTGCTAACTGCTGGATTGACCCAAAACGCAGTCGGTTGGGATTTGGAATTCACGCACCCTATTACGGGCGTTCTTTTGGCCGGAGAAACTGTAAGTCTGTCTCTAGGGGTTAAGCCACCGACCATCAAGAATCCACTTGTTCCTTCCGAGCACAATCGTGCAGGCGACTCAATGGGAGTTTACATACAAGCCCAGTCAACGCTAGGCGGACTCCCGAGTATGGGCTCAACCCCAATCGAAATACTGCCGGTCATCATTGTAGACCCAGGTCTTCCTTCTGAGCCTATCGATATGACCGTTGAACAAGTCCTGGCCGCACGTGCAGGGACTGGGTTAGAAGAGATTCTTGACCTTGAGGTAGAGGTTCGCCACAATCTTGTAAATGATTTGTCTGAAGAAGTGGATGCCACCCTTTCTCTTGGTGCCAAAGTGTTTACTTCGGATTCTTCAGGAGGATTTGACG
>JABJFP010000032.1 GCA_018662715.1 Methanobacteriota archaeon
CGCTGTTGGCGATGCAATGGCCCAGTTGAGCAAAAAGGAATGAGTCAGTGGTTCATTGACCTACCGTCCTATGCACAAGAATTGCACGACGGGTTGGATGCTATCAAATTCCCAGAACACGTGAAGTCCCTTCAACGGGATTGGCTGGGTCGTTCCGAAGGTGCAGACATAACGTTTCAAGTCGTTGATTCTGACCTCAGTTTCAAAGTTTTTACCACACGCCCAGACACGCTCTTTGGAGCAACATTTGTCACTCTCGCACCCGAACACCCGCTCTCACAGCAGCTTGTGGAAGGGACTGAGTTTGAAACGGATTGGAAGGCTCTGCACGATGAAGTCGTCAATATGTCTGAATTTGACCGAATAAAGAACATGAACAAAAAGAAAGGATTCTTTTCGGGGCGGTATGCAGCCCATCCTTTGACCGGAGAGCAAATTCCGATTTGGTTTGGTAATTTCGTGATCGCGACGTACGGAACAGGTGGCGTAATGGCTGTCCCTGCGCATGATGAGCGCGACCATGATTTCGCAAAAATGTATGAGATTCCGATTAAGCGAGTTTTGGTCATGACTGAAGGCGCAGATGCTGATGCTCCAATGAACGCAGCAGAAGTTGATGACGGATGGATGGTCAACTCCAATTTGGAAGGTTTCGATGGCTTATACGGGCAAGAGGCTAGGGACGCCGTTTGCATTGCGCTTGAATCCAAGAATCTGGGTAAGCGCAGGGTCAACTGGAAGATACGCCCTTGGCTGGTCTCACGCCAACGATACTGGGGTACACCTATTCCTATCATTCACTGTGAAACGTGTGGACCGGTTTCAGTTCCGGAACAAGACCTGCCTGTTGAACTCCCGCGGGATGTTGTATTCGGGCAAGGCAACCCCCTTGAAACATCAGAAACGTTCATTCATGCTCCATGTCCTAAGTGTGGAGGTAAAGGTCGCAGGGAGACAGATACCATGGACACATTCATGGATTCGTCATGGTATTTCCTACGGTACACTGACGCACTTAACGACGATGCTTGTTTTGAAAAATCTCTGGCAGACCATTGGATGAAGGTTGATTTCTACTGCGGTGGTATTGAACATGCTCAGATGCATTTGATCTACTCTCGGTTCATGACCAAGGCGCTGCGAGACCTTGGCTTAACGAGTGTTGACGAACCCTTCATCGAACTGCTTTGTCAGGGAATGGTCAACAAATCTGCCCCTTACTGTGCATCTTGCAGCGTTACGCATACGGTTGACCGAGCAGGTTCACCTTGTCCACATTGCAATCAACCCCTTACAGAGCGTTCCGCTAAGATGAGCAAATCTACCGGTAACACCGTTTCTCCCGAAGCGATGATTGAGCTGTATGGTGCAGATACTGTGCGCCTCTTCATCCTCTTTGCAGCAAACCCCACCGCTGGAATGGATTGGTCCGATGCTGCGCTTGAGGCCAACCATCGCGTCATGCTCCAACTCCAAGCCATGCCTGAGCAACTCAGTCAGTGGAAAGGAGAAGCAGGTTCAATGGATGCTTGGCTTGAAATACGTTTCAAGAAGCGAGTCCACGAATTTATTGAAGCCATGGAGACCTACGATCTACGCCGTGCTGTGGAACTCTCACATTATGAAATCATCAAGGACATCAACTGGTATGTGCGTAGGGGTGGACAAAACCCCGAGGTGGCTGCTGGAATTTTACCTCAGTGGGCTCAAATGATTTCAGTTTCTACACCACATTTGGCTGAGGAATGGTGGATGGAATTGCCGGAACAAAGTGAAACGTTTGCTGCCAGCAGTCATCTTCAATCACCTCAACCTGTGAGCGACAAGGAACATCTTGTCCTCGCTGGTGAACAATACATTCGGGACTTCTTGGAACAGGCTCGCAAGGTTCAGAATATTGCCGAGCGTCATCTGGGGGGCCCAGCAACATCTGCAACGGTGGTTCTTTCTCCTTCGTGGAAAAGAGAAATGGCCCGCGCAGCACTCAACTTCATCCATGAAGGAGGTCATCCTAAGCAATTTGTACCCATTTTAGCCCAAATGCCGATGGCTCAAGGAGAGCGAAAAGGCGAAATGATGGGCTTCTGGGGGAAGAAGATGCTCCCTCAAGTGTTCAAGTGGGACGATGAATCACGGCAGGTCATCCTCTCAACACTTGATGAAAAAGAGGTACTTGAAGCAGCATCAACATTCATTGCGTCTGATTTAGGGCTTGAATCTGTAATCGTAGTTGAAGGCGAGAGTGAAGAAGATACGACTGAGCGAGCAGGCTCAGCAATGCCTCTTTCTCCGGCAATTGTTTACGCTTGATTACTCGCTTTCATTGTCCCGTGAATATGGGATTGCGATGTCTTGTGGACGCTTAGGTGGTAGCGGCGGGAGCTCAGGTCGACGCATTGTTGTAACCAGCGCCCATCCTCCAAGTGCAGCAGCGAAGAGGAACAAGAACGTTGTCAAACCAATGCCGTCGCCCTCGTCATTACCTGCTGCTCCTTCTAAATCAACGGTACATCCCCGAACATCAACCACATTTCCAGAACCCGTGTTAAGGCAGAAATCATAGGCATTGCTTACTCCATCACCGTCGTCATCAAG
>JABJFP010000237.1 GCA_018662715.1 Methanobacteriota archaeon
CGAAGTTGCCCCCATGAGGAAGCCACGAGCGCGCTGATCTGCAGCCGACCAAATCAAGTCCGCAACCCGTTGGAATCCAAACATGGAATAGAAGGTGTAGAAGGGTATTGTAGGATAGTGATGGGTTGCGTAGGAAGTTGCTGAAGCGATGAAGGTCGAGGTCGCTCCAGCCTCATTGATTCCTTCTTCCAACAGTTGACCCTGTTCGGATTCTTTGTACTTCATCAATACCTTGTGGTCGACGGGTTTGTACAATTGCCCCTCCGGGTGATAAATTCCAAATTCGGAAAACAACGGGTCCATACCAAAGGTACGGGCTTCATCTGGAATGATAGGTACAACACGTTCCCCGAACTCTTTGTCCTTCATGAGGGAGCGAAGCACCCGAACGAAAGCCATGGTCGTAGAGACTTGGGATGTACCTTTTGTGCCTTCATCAAAATCTGCATATGCTTGGTCTGCGGGGAGGGTAATGGATTCATCCGGGACGGTTCTTGAAGGCATGAAACCGTCAAGTGCTTCTCGCCGTTCTTTTGCATAAGCAACCAGTTCGGGAACATCTTCAGGGAGAACGTATGGGTACGATTCCAAGTCGCTGTCCGTAAAGGAAAGCCCGAGGTCATCGCGCATGAATTGCATTGTTTCCATGCCAGCCTTCTTCTTTTGATGCGTTGTGTTTCGTCCTGCAAAGGCTGGCCCGAGCCCGTATCCTTTGATGGTTCGAATGATGACAACGGTTGGCTGGCCTTTGTGAGCAGAAGCCTGAGCATATGCGGCATGGAGCTTTACAAAATCGTGCCCGCCAACATCGGCGCATAAGTCAACGAGGTCTTCATCGCTTAGATGAGATACCAGGTTGCTCAATCCATCAGAATTGAACAGTTCTTTACGAATCGTAGCACCGTCAGCAGTCATGATTCGCTGTTCATCTCCATCGACGAGCGAAGCGAGACGAGATGCCAGCAATCCTGCTGAGTCACGGGCGAAAAGGTCATCCCAAGAACTACCCCAAAGAACCTTGATGACGTTCCAGCCAGAACCGCGGAATCGCCCTTCAAGCTCTTGCACAATCTTAGAGTTTCCACGCACTGGCCCGTCAAGACGTTGGAGGTTGCAATTCATCGTCATGACAATGTTGTCCAATCCTTCTCTTCCTGCCAGGGATAACTGGGAAAGTGATTCTGGCTCATCGGATTCTCCGTCACCCATGGTGTACCAAACTCTTGAGTTTGCGGTAGTCACAAGGCCTCGGTCTTCGAGGTATCGATTAAACCGAGCCTGATGGATTGCCGTCATTGCGCCAAGACCCATGCTCACTGAAGGGAATTCCCAGAAATCAGGCATCAAACGAGGGTGAGGGTAAGAAGACAGCCCGCCGCCGGCAACTTCTTGTCGGAATTGTTCCATGTTTTCCAAAGTCAGACGCCCTTCAAGCCAAGCCCGTGCGTAAATTCCAGGAGAGGCATGCCCTTGCCAGTAGAGATGGTCGCCGGAGCCGTCTCCGTCTTTACCTCGGAAGAAATGATTGAATCCGACTTCCCAAGCATGGGACGCAGAAGCATAGGTGGAGATGTGGCCGCCAATTCCTTCGAAATACTTGTTGCCACGGGTTACCAACATCATGGCGTTCCACCGCAAAATTCCATGAAGGCGTTCTTCAAGGTCAAGATTTCCAGGGTAGGTGCCTTGATCATCGGGGTGAATACTGTTTAGATACGGAGTATTGACGACGTCAACATCGACTCCAGCCTCACGAGCAGCTCCTAGAGTGGCGTGAAGAAGGCGTCGCGCTTCCTCTTCGCCAAGTTGTTCCTTGACCGCCCGGATGGAATCCATCCATTCTCGTGTTGAAACAGGGTCAGGGTCAGGTTGTGTTGAACGTCGAGTAAAGCCCACTTGATGCCCCCCTTGGGGTGTGCTCAATGGTGAGGGTTTTCAACCCCTCGCAGAAGTTGACTGTCCCAGCACCCCCGAATTAATCACCACTGCTGGAAAAAGAGAAATGCCCCATTAGGAGCCAATACTCATGATATCCCACGGCAATACATAAGAACCGACTTTCCGAGCCGGCTTTATGTCCGTTGAGGCTATGGTACAGAAGATGATTGACGATTTGACCGAATCCCTTGTTGATGCTGCAAAGCATGACAAAGGAAACTCCGCTGCTGGTACTCGCGTTCGCAAGGCCATGCAGACAGCAAAGAACACTGCACAGGACGTGCGCAAGCAAGTCCAAGCAGACAAGAACTGAGTTCGTTCAAATCTGATAGGGCAATGATGCCCTTCGAACAACGCCCTTAGTGGATACGTTCATTTGAAACACGCACGAGCCCTGCTCATGCTTCGTCCCCTTGAAGGTATACGCGTTCTTGATCTTTCTAGAATTCTTGCTGGCCCTTATGCTGCCCAGTCACTTGGTGACCTCGGTGCAAATGTCACGAAAATCGAAGCCCCTTGGGGTGATGACACACGTGGATGGGGGCCACCTTTCCAGAAAGGATTCGACGGTGAAGTCGTTGCGTCTTATTTTCTGTCGTGCAATCGAGGAAAGGACATTCGTTCCGGCAACATCAAAGAAGACAAAATTCATCTTCAATCCTTGATCGCTAAATCCGACATCGTCATTGAAAATTTCAGGCCGGGAACATTTGAGCGGCACCTTGGCCCTGTTCCAAAGGGAGTCATTCTTTGCAGCATATCGGGATATGGACAAAACGGACCTCGTCGTGACGAACCCGCATTTGACCTCACCATGCAAGCGAGGTCGGGGATTATGTCAATCACGGGGGATGCAGATGGCCCTCCAGCAAAGGTCGGTGTTGCATGGATAGATGTCATGACAGGAATGAATGCTGTCAGTTCAATTCTTGCAGCTCTCTACCATAGGGAGCGGACCGGAGAAGGTTCACGGATTGATATTTCATTATGGGATACTGCTCTTGCAGCCCTGGTCAACCAAGGACACAATGCATTGGCTGGAGCCACCCCTCAACGAATGGGGACAGCACACCCGAATCTTGTTCCTTACCGCGTTTTCGAAGCACGTGATGGATGGTTCGCAATTGGCGTTGGTTCTACCGGCCAGTGGAATATTTTAGACAAGGCATTGGGACTCATGGCCCCAGAAAAGTGGCAAGAAAACAGTGTAAGAATTGCTGAACGTGACGCTGTGGAAGACATGGTTCAGAACCACATTGCTGTTCATTCACGAGACGAACTGGAAGCGATGCTGGTGGGAATCCCCTGTGCGCCGGTCAACACGGTAAACGAGGCGCTCAACGACGCGCAGTCTATTGCTAGAGAAGCAGTTGTGACTGTTGACGGTGTTGAAGTCCTCGCAAGTCCGCTGAGATTCAATCAGAAGGAAAACAACGAGGTTTGACCTGCCCCGCGAAGAAGACCTGCTTGAGTTAATTTCTCAAAGGCTTGGTCCATCCTGCGTTGGCTGAACTGACGTTCTTCTTGCAAAAATTTCACCAGCCCTTTACGGTCAACGTCCCCTTGAACCAAGCGGTCATCATCAACATCCACCACTGGGTGGTTGAGGAAAATTTCCCTTATTTCATCAAGCCGTTCTGGCAATTCTTTGCCTTTCGCTTCGCAAACAGCCTCTAGCGTCTGGTGTTCGCGAATCAATTTCAGGCCCGTTTTTGGCCCGATGCCCTTGATGCCTGGGTGGAAATCCGTACCGATCATAATAGCCAAATCAACCAGCTGCTCCCGAGACAAATCTTGTTCTTCCAGCATGGACTTCAGATTGATTTGCTGAGCGTTAATGATTCGCCCGTAACGCTTTGTCCCATCGTCCATCAAATTACGAACAAGAACGGGTGAGCCGTAAAGCAACGCATCCCAGTCTTGGGTTGCAACCACGTCAAGTTGCCCTTTTGCAGCCATGACTGCTGCTTGGGCTTCACCTTCTGCCGCTGCCGTCACCCATGGAACTCCGAGGAGGTCCAGCAACTGTTGAGTTTCTTCAACCATCTGTGGAGAATAATGAACGATGCGTTGAGCCATTTTTTGTGCGAGAGGGAAGTCACCTGCTTCCAGAGCCTCGATGTGAATGCGTTCGGCTTCTTCACGACGAGCACGACGCTGGGCCAGTTCTTCTTCTTTCAATTCGGGCGAATCCCCATCAAAGACGAAAACAGGTTTAATTCCAATACTCAGCAAGGTTGTGGTTCGGTGGAGGAATCCCATCAAGTGAGATACCGGATTACCGTTTGCATCGCGAAGTGGGAGTCCGTCACCTTCCGGGGAGCGGTCACGCATTGTAGTGAGGAATTGGAAGGCGGTGAGGAAGGCGTCAATGCCTACTTTTTTACCCGCCAGTTCGGACAAGATGATCGTCTCAGCCGGCGCTAAATCCTTCAAATTACAGCCCATGCAAAGAAGCAGTGGGTCACCCTATGTAGGGGTTGGCCTGCGAGAGCATCAAGAAGTCAAAGCCACAGGCAGTGTCATGGGCGAACACTTGGCGTGTCTTCGGGGATGGCATCCTGCCCTCGCTTCTGCGGAATTGGGTGCGCTCTTGCCCAAAGCCACTCGCCGCCCTACAGCGTCACAGCGATGGATCTTTGTCGACGGTACAACGCCACCTCAACGCAATGAAGCACTCCGCATTGCGAGTGGACTTCAGTGCTTTCTTGAAGACGGTTTTATTCATCCGTGGAACGATGACGAGGATGCCTTTCTCTCTACGGTGGAAGCGTATCTTATCCAGCACCCAGTCAGCGGTTCTGTAGCGGTTAAACCTTGGCGCCAGGAAGGGAAAATATCCGACTTGAGTACCAGTGCTCTCGCTGGAAAAATAGGGGGCATTATGGTTCGGGCAGAATACGACATTGACCTTGAAACTCCCGATTATACGCTCGCCCTCATTGCAGACGGTACCTCAGCCTCAATTGCGTGCGGTTGGATGGAGGGTGGTGGGAACGCATCCTTTGGGAGTGGAGAACGTCGGGCTGCTGAGCGTCCTTTTTTCAAACCGGTAAGCCTTGACCCTCGCCTTGCACGGCTTGCGGTGAATCTTGCGGCAGGCCCACTGGGAACTGGGCCCGTTGTCGACCCCATGACCGGAACTGGCGGATTTGTTATCGAAGCCTCGTTAAGTGGCAGAGATGGTATGGGGATTGATATTCATTCAGAGATGGTTGAAGGAGCAAGAACGAACCTTACTTGGGCGCACGGAGAGGATGAAAGCCCTACTTGCTCAATTGAAAGAGGCGATGCTACGAGGCTCGGTGACGCACTGCCCGAAGACTGGCACGGAAGTGTTTCTGGATTTGTTCTTGACCCGCCTTACGGTAGAAACTCCCAAGGAAGTATGGAATCTCAATCCTTGCTCAAAGCAACGCTGGAGAGTTCGTATGACGTGGCTTCACACGATGCCGGTTTTGTTCTCATTCTACCAATCAAACCAATGGGTGAGCGTCCAAACCTCCCGGTGTCTTTTGATGAAGACGTTGAATTGCTAAGCGGTTCTTGGCCTGAACTTCTTCTCTTGCTCGAATCGTGTGGATGGGCTCCCAAATCCGCACATGTTGAGCACGTTCACAAGAGCCTCAGTCGTCTGATCCTTCTTGCAAGATACGTTCCTCGAGATTGAGGAGTGTGAACGCCATATCGTCGGGTGGGCTTGGGAATTGTTCCCTATGTGGGCATCCCTTGTCCAGGATGGCCTCATCTCGTTCATCAAGGACATAGGGGTAAGTTCTGCATCCTTTGGGCCGAATTTCGTAAACCGAACACAAACCTTCGGCATTCATGTCCGCTGAATCGGTTAACAGGAAGACACATGCGCGAGTGGAGGATTGATTCAGAAGGGTAAGCGCCCCGTTAATGTCTACCGCAAAATCAGGCACTTGCATACCGGTTCTTCGAGCAAGACGAGCAGCCTCGGCCTTGGTAATTGGCATCGTTGTCTCCCGACAACACGCAGAACATCCCGTTGGGATACACGGTAATTTACGCGCCATGTCCTTTCCAAGGTACCCGCCTTATTGAAGAGGGGTGGACATCTCGGAGGGACAAGGGCGATTGGGGTAGCTTGGATATCCTGACGGGCTTCGAACCCGTCGACGCGGGTTCGAATCCTGCATCGCCCACCATGCAG
>JABJFP010000238.1 GCA_018662715.1 Methanobacteriota archaeon
ACGACGGGATGCCTTGAATGACACTTAGATAAGCATCTGTAAGGCGGTTAAGGGGCTTCCACCGCCACATCCGAAGATGTGTATGATTGTGCTGAACCACAGAAAGCCCAACAGACAGAATCAGCATGATGAGATAGAGATACCACTGAATGCCGTAAAACCACTGCCAGGCCATCAAAGATGGATACAGCACCATGTAAATCAATGATTGAAGGTCGGCCCAACGAACCAGCATCATCAATTCTCCAATCCAAGGTTAATTCGCATTTTCTCAAGATGGGCGTGGACGTGCTCAACGAAAAAGCCGTGCATCAAAAAGCGGTAGGAGAGCCCTGTAGGTCCGACAAGAATCATTGGGAATCGGTTGTAAGCAATATCAGCAAAATGGGTAGCACCGACAATGTCATCAATCAACAGTCCCACTGAATGGTCGAATTGGAACGAATTGATCGCTGCCTCGTATTCCTTTGCTGTGAGCCAGAAGCAAAATGATGTTTTGAACAGTTCATGTGCTGTTTCAAAATCCAAGAATTGCGTCCATTTCTTTCGTTGAGTACTGTAGTCAACTTGAACGGGCTGCCAGTTTGCCCATGAGAGTTCTTTGCCCTCAATCGGCCAGAGTGAGCGGTCGGGTTCCTCAAGGTCTCGCATGGTCATCAATACGCCTTGATCGTGATGAACGAAGGTTTGCACCATCAAGTCCCGTATCATCTTTGGATAGATGAGAACCGGTTCAACATCCTCCTTTCCTGAATTATCAATAACGAAATTCAGTAAATTACTTTCAGCTTGGAAATGTCTTAGGATGAGAACATTGGCCTCTGGGCGAACGAAGTTCTTCATGAAAAAGCAGATTTGCCATTGCAAAAACCGATGTGCTTTCCACTGGAACGGAATGAGACGCTTGATGTAATAGGTGATATGAAGGGTAATCGTGAGAAGAATCCGGAGCGTTGGTAAGATGATAATTCGGAGTGGATTCTTGAGGTCCTTCAACCAGAACTCCTTGGCTTCATCGTCAAGAGGCAAACTTTTGTCACCGGTCAATGCGTCTGAAAGTGTTGCAGGCATCCTACCATGATTTCCAGACATCATCTTTGCACGCTTACGCTGCATTCGTTGTTCCTTACGGCTTAGGGGTCGTTCATTCAAGCTCATGTTCTACTTCCTCCAGTTGCAGTCGGTACAATCGTGCAACGACTCGGGATGTTTTGATAATTGAACGAACTGTTAATTCATCCACGCACACTTCGTCGAGCATGTCGTAAAACCGTTCCATGTGGTCACCGTCATTGTGTCCATGATAGGTCATGAAGCGAGTGGAATCCTCACCAAGGCCTGTTAGTTCCTGAATGCGTTCAGCCCATGAACGAGCCATCTTTTCTCCAAGCCCTTCAATAATCCACATCGCACCCAAGAGGTCTACTGGATTGGAACGGGATGAGCGGTGCATCAAAAAACCATGAAGGGCTTCTGAGCCAACGTTCCGTTCCATTCCTAAAATGTCATTCAAGTCTCCACCAGAGGCGACATAATCCTTTTCCAAAAGTTCGTAATCACGGTGTTCATCAACAGCATGGCTGATGATTGTTGAACGGATTTCGGCATGATTACGGTCAAAACTACTTGCCGTTCGCGTAATCCAACGTGAGCCCTCAATGACCTGCTGCCTGAGATTCCTCAACAAACAGAGATGGTCGTCAATCGTATAAGTTCCTAAATCGATACGACGCAATAGAGGAACTGTTGATAGGTCTCGTTCGAACCCCAACCAAACCCTCAGGAGTTGTTGTAAGCAACGTTGAGCATGAGGATTCAAAACTCGCTCGTTCTTTGAGTCAAAAGGTTCTGTGTTGCCAAGACTTCCATCAATTGCTATTTCTCCATCGTTCATGAGCTCACCGCCGTCAGTTGCATGTATGTTGTATTGAACCGTCCACTTTCAGGAACAAAACAAAGAATAGTATCTCCATCACTGATGGTGACGTCTTCAGTTCTAAGAAATTCATCGATCATGATGAATAAGGAAGCAGCTCCAGTATTCCCCCGAGTGTAGAGATTGGTCCACCAGCGCTCTTCAGGTATGCCAACTCCCGCAGCGTCTAGCAAATCCAAAATCTTGTCCCTGAAATGATGGCTGGAATAATGGCACAAGAAATGATTGATTTCACTCGGGACACTGATGCCGTCTTCAACGAGTCGAAGATATCCATCTACTCCCATACGGACAATGTTGTCAAGCAATCGTACTTCTTGGCGGAGGAGAAGGGCTCCAGCCTTCTCTGCCTCACCGTAAGTGTCGTAATCCTGCCACGTCCGTTCATCATCAGGAAGACCGGCAGAACCGACGCTCATGCATGTTGGAAGGGCATGTGCATGGGAGAAACCGTGAATCCAATCAATTCGGAAACTGATCCCCTTCGGGGCAGGTTTGTCCTGTAAAAGCAAGGCACCAGCGCCATCAGAAAGCATCCACCGAAGAAATTCTGTGTTGAAGTCAATTCGCTTAGAGGCATACGTTGATTCCGTTGCAGCCTCATAACGTTGCTTCTTGAGAAGACGGCTTGAGAGTTCACTCGAAACTACAACGGCTGCTTCGTGGTCGCCCAAACGAAGGCTGTTCCATGCAGCCTTAAGAGCCATCATCGATGATGAACATATTCCATGGGTGGTCAAGATTTCAATTGCTGGGAGCCCTAATTCTGCTTGGACCATACTTGCCATTCCCGGTGCAGGGAGGTCACCTTGAGTTGATGCGACTGCAAGCATTCCGATTTTATCCCGGGTCAGGAAAGCTCTGTCAAGGCATTGCTCAGCCGCATTCGAGGCCATTTCTGTATTGCTATGAGTTGTTTTTTGGTTTCCATCAATGGCATAATGGCGGGTTTCAATTTTATTCGCTTTTTGGATTTGGACTCGAAGCGAAGAAGGCTTTCCATGAACTGCTCCCAATATTCCTTCTACTTCACCAACTGAAATTGGAGGACCTGGAAGAAAGGCACCGGTGCTGGTGATGTAAACCGTCATGCATCCACCTGAGGTTTGCCGTGTTTCTTCTCATAAGTATAACATCGCCACCATTCTTGCATGTAGGGGAATACGACAAAGATGCCCATGAGAACCATGTAGAACGTCGCATAGTTCCCTGAGCTACCGAGAGGCTCCTTTCTCCATTCAATACCAAATCCACCGCCCCAATTGAGGGTAGCCATGTCAAGAAACACCTCCCACTTACGGACGATGATGAGAAGAATGAGGAAGAAAGGAAGGGTTGCCAAATAGTTGTGAGCATGAACTTCCCAAATGGATATTTCTCGCTTACCCGTTGCGAAATGGACATCGTAGTGTGCTACAACTTCGTGGGCAATGAGGGCAGCAAAACAGAGCAACATAATGAGGACATTGACCTCAAACAGAAGCGAGAGAACAAGAGGGATGCAGATTTGAACCCCCATGAGGCAGTGGATATATGCCTCTTTCAATCCCGATGTCTTTTCTATCTCGGTATTTCGGTGGCACCACCAGTCAAGCATTCCCGCAATTCCCCAGAGAGGAAGAAGGACGTACAAAATAACATTCAGGACTAAGGTTGCTTCATCCATCGCCATCCCTCAACCGTTCCATGTAGATTCCCCAATTAAAGGAATCTCCGGCGCGCACACCCTTTTTGGGGGTTCAGTCTACCATCAGGATCCGCACATCAAACAGTCATCAGGAGTATCGAGACTGCATGCAATCGCTTCAAGGCTGTCAACATCTTCCGCTCGCTCAGCGAGCCCACCGACAGTTTGGTCGTCTTTGGCCTTGGATTCAAGCGTGAACTGAATTGCGTCGGCAGCAGCCTTTGTTCGCAGATAGTACATTCCGGTTTTCAGACCTTGCTTCCATCCATAGAAGTGCATAGAGGTGACCTTTGCAGGGTTTGCATCGACCATGTGGATGTTCAACGATTGACTTTGGTCAATGTATGCGCCGCGGTCGGCAGCCATGTCCAATACGTGGCGTTGACTGATTTCCCAAGTGGTTTTGTAGAGGTTGCGAATGTGTTCAGGGATATTTGCAATCGCTTGGATGGAACCCTTGTGTCGCAAGATCTCATTCTTCATTTCAATGCTCCACAAGTCTTCCTTGATGAGGTCACGAACCAAGTGTCGGTTGAGTACGACGAATTCTCCAGAAAGAGTACGGCGAACATAGAGGTTGGATGTGAATGCTTCAAAGCATTCATTGTTTCCAAGAATTTGGGACGTTGATGCAGTTGGCATAGGAGCAACCAGCAGAGAGTTACGCATTCCGTGTTCAACGATTTCTTCCTTGAGTGAACTCCAATCCCAGCGACCACTGTGGTCGTTCATGCCCCACAAATCAAATTGTAGGATTCCTTTACTTGCAGGTGAGCCTTTGAAGGTTGAATAAGGGCCTTCTGCGATGGCTGCATCTTTTGAAGCAGTGCAAGCAGCATAGTAAATCGTCTCAAAGATTTCTTTGTTCAATGAGCGGGCTTGGGGGCCGTCGAAGGCTATTCCAAGCATAGCAAAGGTGTCTGCAAGCCCCTGTACGCCTAGTCCAATCGGCCGGTGGCGCATGTTTGAGTTCCGTGCTTCTTCTACCGGGTAGTAATTGACATCGATAACACGGTTCAGATTCCCCGTAGCGTGATAGGTCACGTCGTAGAGTTTCTGGTGGTCAAACTCACCACTGCTCATGTTAACGAACTTAGGCAAGGCGATAGAGGCAAGATTGCAAACAGCAACTTCGTCTTTTGCGGTGTATTCCATAATCTCAGTGCAGAGGTTGGAAGACTTAATAGTTCCTAGATTTTGCTGATTTGATTTAGAGTTTGCAGCATCCTTGTACAACATGTACGGGGTGCCTGTTTCAATTTGAGATTCTAGAATTTTAAACCAAAGCTCCTGGGCCTTGA
>JABJFP010000239.1 GCA_018662715.1 Methanobacteriota archaeon
AGCTGGACCTTGCAAGGGTACAATCGATGTTGGCTGCAACCGCTTAATGGTTTCAAAACTCTCGATAAGGTCAATGAGTGAACCACCCGGTAAGTCCCATCTCGTTGGTCGGTCTGCCCGAGGTAAAAGAGGGCCGACAACAAGAGTTTCAAGATGTGGAATCATGTATCCCATTCCCTCTGGTGCATGACCAGGAAGCCAGATGGCCTTTACATCACCGTCACCTAGGGCGAAGATTTCGTTATCTTCGATTGCAGTTGTTTGAGTTGGAGGCATATCTGAGTCGTATCGGTTCGCCCAAGTCGTAAAGAAATCTCCAGTTTCTAGAGCAGCTTGCCCTTCGCCATGAATGTGGACTGGAATATTTCCAAAGGATTCTGAAATGTGTTTGGCGCCACCTGAGCATGGATAACGACGGGTCGTAAGAGCAATCCTATCCAGTGTTTTTTCTCCAAGTTGACCACGAATTCGTTCGACTTGGAGGGATTGGTACCACGATGTTCCCGCATCAATGAGCAGGCTTCCCAGCCGCCCAGATATGATGACAGCATTACCGTCATGATGGATGGCAGGAAGCCTGACAACCTTCATGTCGTATCGGAAGAGGACGCAGAACTTCAACATACCCGATGCCCCATATTGCTCAAGTCAACCCTTGACTGTCTCCAAAGCGCTGAGGTTGTGATTAAATAGGGGAAATCGGTCGCCTCACCATGGCACGATTCCCAGAAGCAGAAGCCCGCTTGCTCCACCGCAAGATTTGCATGCGCTGTAACGCACGCAATGCAGTTCGTGCCGCTCGCTGCCGCAAGTGCAGTTACAAGGGACTCCGTCCTAAGAACATCGAGCGCAAAGGCGCATGATGTTCTCACAAACTTAGCCCAGCCAAGACATTACAAGTGCTGTGGGTTCACCCAAAAGCACCAATGGCAGTACTGCTGGGAGCAAAAATACCAACAAGGGCATTTTGAAACTCACCCAAACATGCTCCACGTTAAGTGCCTTGAGAGTTTTTATTTGTTCTTGGAGTTCTTCATCACTTGGCGTACGCCGAGGGGCTCTTGAGCGATGGATGACAACATTCTCACTATCTGGCCGCACCATTGTTGTCGTCAACATCCACACGTGACGTTTCATCACCTCATCAATTGGGATTTGTGTAGCATGCCAAGCAAGCCGTAGATCACTTAAGGAACGAAGAGTTCCTTTCTTGATGTTTAGAATAAGCATGATAAATGGAATCAGCAAAAATGCAAGTCCACCCCACATCAACAGAGCAACTGATACCGGCAGAGCCACAAGCGTTTCACTCATAACGGAGGAAAATGGTGTTGGAACCGTAGCCCATGAAGGGAAAACGAGTGTGACCCACATGAGGGCCTTTGCATCAGCACCACCATGAAGAAGCCGAAGCCGCCAAGCGAGATTAATGATAAAAATAACCAAAAACACTGAGGCTGTCCTCCACCATAGCATTCCTAGTTCGTCACCTTCGCCTAGAATTACTTCTAGAGGAGTCGTTGATTGGTATCGTATTGCCCCTGCAATGAACCCAATGGCGGAGACGAAATACCAAGCAATGAACACTCGGTCCATTCCAGAACCAGCACGTGCATCTACCAGTGTAGGTCTTCCGAATACTGAAACGCCCGCATAGGCGACAACACCGAATGCTGTGAGGTAGATGGTCCAGTCTGCACCTTGGACCATGAGGTCAAGGCCCCAAAGAAAGAGAGCAGGTTTTGCCCATACAATCCAATGCTCATTTGGAACACGACGATCTTTGTGGTCCATCCATGCGGCCCAAGCCATACCGAGCAGTAAAACTCCGACACGGGTCCAACCCAGCACATGGTCTGTGGTGACCTCCATGAGCAGAGGAGGAAGGCCATCAATTTAAAGACGGTCACCGACGACCTAACTTTACCCCCAACTGGTGAGAACATGGATATCGAAGAACGATTACAACAAGTCGCCAGCGTCATCAACCAAATTGACGACCCAAAGGTCCCCCGAAATATTCGTCGTCAAGCGAAAGAAGCTTGTGACAATTGGTTGCTCAATAAGGGAAAGAAACTCGACGTGCGCATCGCAATGGCCCAATCCAAACTTGAAGAACTGTATGAGGACCCAAACATCCCACCGGAATTTGGAACACTCATCCTTACGATTAACACTGAACTTGAGCGTATTCTTACAGCCGTTCTGTGAATTCACTCTTCTTCATCATCGTCTAAGGCGAACACAAGTTTTCCGAGGAACACACGTTCCATGACACTCAGTTTACCTTCTGTGACAATTTCATCAAACTGCTTCTGCCATTTTTTAGGGGCTGGCATCAATCCAATACCGATGTTGATGAGGCTGATCTGATCAAGACTTAGACGCCCCCTTCGGAGGGCATATTCCGCTGCAACACGAGCTGACATGATAGCCACTTGTTGGTCGGTATAGCCAAGAACGGCTTGTAATTCCTTGAGCATGCGTTCCTCATAGGCGGTAATACGACCGTCTTTGATGGCCTCTCGCCAAGCCTCTTCCAGTGTTGGCGCACGTTCTGAGAGCAGAATCGCCAACGGCCGGGTGGCCTCAATGTTTTCAAGAACAATCTTGAGGATGACGACCAGTGGAATTGAGAGAATCATTCCGATGATGCCCCATAGCCAGAAGGAGAATGCCGTCACGACAAGAAGCAACACTGGAGAGATATCCAATGCTCGGCCAGCCCAGCGAGTCTCAATCACGTTACCCCAAAGCTGTTGGTTTGTAAGAAGCAGTACCGTCAAGAAGATGACAGAAGATGGTTCAAGGAATATGAATCCGATGATCAACGGTGGAATGGTTGCGAGAAGGGAACCAATGTAGGGGACATAATTGAGAATAAACGTCAACAATGCCCAAGTAAACCACAGGTCAATTCCAAAGAACAACATGACAATTCCTGCACAGACTGCAGTACCAAATCCGACTCCAGTTTTTACGACGACATATGTGTTCACACTGGCTTCAATTTGGTCTCGAATCATATGGACACGTTCACTTGCACCACCAGGCCATGCACGTTCAATACGTCCCGGGAGTAAACTCGCTTCAAAAATGATGAACAGAAGGAAGAAAATTACAGTAATTCCCATGATGAACAGCGAACCAACACCAGAGAGCAATTGACCGAAGAGGTCTGATAGTTCAGACCCGTCTGAGAATACGCCCATTGTTGCCATATCCTGCTCAAAGGTCCCAGTTACAGTTGCACCCGAATCCATGATAGCCTCGCCAAAAAGTGAGGAATTTTTTAGGTCGTACCAACGATCGTTCAGGGACTCTGTGTATTCCGCCATCCGCACATCATCATCGGCGAGATTTGCTGCTTGCTCGTACGCAAAGAAACCGGCACTGAGCACTACAAGGATGGCAAGCAAGAGCATCGTGATGTAGGAAAGCATCACCGGAAACCCTTGCTTTGACAGCTTGTTTGCACCGGGTTTAAGCACGAAGTAGATTCCCAAAGCAACGAATAACGGCTGGAGAACATCAATCAAGTAAATGAGCCATATCGTGACCAGTGTCATCAGTATGGCCGCATGAGAGAACATCCCGAGACGATGACGAAAATTATGGCTGTTCCATATGTTACTCTTCTCTTCCATGTCTGCTCCAATACCCATGCCCACTTCAAGACATCTCAACCCATTATTCTCCAGATGGATGGGCATCGGGCAGTCCCAGATGTGGTAAACGCCATGTGAGTAAAGTGGAGACAATCATCAAGAAGCCACACAAGTGAAAGGCAGTGTGGTAATCCCAGGGGAAGGTTCCTCGCACGGTTAATTCCCATACAATTCCACCTGTTAAAGGGCCAAGAATTCGAGCAAACGCTCCCAATGATTCTTGAGCACCCATGACCAATCCGAGTTCATATCCTTCATGGCGAGCAATCTGAGTCAAGTAGGTTGAAGAGGAAGGTTGGAAAATTCCGTTCCCGATTGCAATCAAGGAACACACGACAAGCAGCCCAAGCCAAGCACTACCTGCTTGAGTATAAGGAACCAAAACCAATCCAAGCCCTGTAGTCATAGCGGCGTAAGGAATAAGACGACGAGTTCCAAATTTCCGGGAGAGTGGTCCAATGAGTACTCCTTGGGTAAAAATTCCAAAGAGACCGATCATTGCGAATACTCTGCCGTTGTCTTTTTCGCTAAACCCTAAACCACCGTTAGCTACGTCCATTTCGGTATAGAGAATGAATACTGCATGCATGACTGTAAATCCGAGTGTGAACAACATTGTGACCCAAATCATTGCTCCAACACTACCTTTTCTCAGCATTGAGAGCGAGTTTGTGAACATGCCATTCATTTCATCGCCCCATGAGCGCCTGTTATGTTTTGATTGTGCACTCAGGTCAAGAGATTCAGGAAGGTACCGGAGGGCTAGGATAAACGAACCGGTTGAAAGAACGCTTGCTATCACACACGGCAAGAGGTACGGGTAGGTATCAAATACAGTCCCAACGAAAAAGTCCCATCGTTCTGCTGGGCTAGAAAATTCCCCTCCTAAAAATGGACCGATGGTAAAACCAAGGCCAAATGCCGCCCCGATAAGACCCATCCGAGTGGCTAGTTGTTGAGGTGTGCTCACATCTCCAATGTATGCTCGGGCTACGGCTATGTTTCCGTTGAACACACCAGCGAGGAATCGTGCTCCAAAGGCGAACATAAGGGTGTTGGAAAATCCGAAGGCCGTGAAGAACACGGTATTTCCAACCAGCCCAATCATCAGTACGGGGCGACGTCCAATTCGGTCAGATAATGCACCCCAGAAGGGAGAAAAGAGGAATTGAGCGGCCGAATACGAGGTCATCAACAACCCGACCCAAAGTCCGATTTGAACGATACCTTGTGCTTCTGCGAGGTCCTTGACCAGATAGGTTAGAAACGGAATGATAATTCCAAAACCGATCATATCGATCATGGTTACCATGAACAAAACAAATAATGCTGCCTTGCCAGTTGATGGTGTCTCTTCCACTGCCATCAACTCACCGTCCTTTCCAGTTCAGTCCTGCTTTTCTAGTCCACTACTGTATTTGGACAACTCAAACATTTTGAGCTAACTTTCAAACAATCGAAATCTTGGATTGAACTTCTGGAGTTAGACGGTCAATCACCGCTTCCAATCGTTCTACGAGGCCTGCCTTTTGTTCGTGCTTAATCAGCGCATACTTCATGACTTCATCCAGTGTATCAACGGCAACGACTTCAACCATATTTTCAAATCGCTCGTCAAGAAGAACATCTTGCATGTTTGCTCGAGGTACAACGATGGTTTTCACACCCGAACGGGCTGCTGCCTCAATCTTGGCAGTGACTCCGCCAATCGGGAGAACTTCTCCACGCACCGAAAGGGAGCCAGTCATTGCGAGGTCTTGACGAATCGGGATGTTTTCCAGGGCTGAGATAATAGCAGTGGCAATAGTAATCGATGCGGAGTCTCCATCAACACCGTGGGTGTCAACGAATTGAATGTGGATATCATAATCGGAAATATCCTTCCCAGTAAGTTTCTTGATGACTGCACTGACATTGGTTACGCTTTCCTTTGCGAGGTCAGAAAGGCCGCCTGTGGCGTGAATCTTACCTCCACCGCCAAGCGATGGAGTAACAAGGGCCTCAACAGGTAGCATGATTCCACTGAAGTCGGAAAGGCCAGAATTCGCTCCGAGAACCGCAAGACCGTTGACACGACCAATGCGCTCTCCGGTGTTGACCAGCATTGCGTAATCTTGACGACGCTCAATCATTCGGTCTGCAACTTGTTGTTCCAGTGGCTTTGCAATGTTACGTGCACCGAGAACATGTTCTGCAGAAGTGAGTGGTGCACCTGCTTCAACAGCGAGGTCACCAGCAATACGAACGAGCCCACCGAGTTCACGGAGGCGAAGCGATAGTTTTCCTCGACGACCAGCTCGACGTTGTGCCTCTCGCAAGATGATTGCTACAGCACTCTTGTCAAAGTGGGGAATTTCACGGACTGTGTCCATATCGCGGCGTACTTCTTGTGCAATAAAGCGAATCAAACGACGACGATTCCTAGACGTATCAGGCATTTCGGAATTCACATAGACTTCGTAACCGTATCCACGGATACGACTTCGTAGAGCGGGGTGCATTCCTTGTATCGCATCGAGGTTACCTGCTGCGATCAGTATGAAGTCACAAGGAACAGGTTCGGTCTTTGTTAGAGCACCGGATGAGCGCTCAGAGCGTCCAGAGATAGGGAATGCCCGCTCTTGCATTGCTGTGAGGAGAGCTTGCTGCTCTTCGAGGCGAAGAAGGTTGATTTCATCAATATACAGAACTCCCTTGTGTGCGCGGTGTATAGCACCGGGCTCAACTCGGTCGTGAGCAGGAGTTTCCATACCACCTGATTGGAACGGGTCGTGACGAACATCCCCGAGCAAGGACCCGGATAATGTAGCAGTTGCATCAATAAAGGAAGGAAGTGCATTTGGTTCGTGCTTCACGAGTACTTTCGGGATGCGACTGTTATCAACCGAACCGAGACGGCTACGGATGAACATGTATCCGAACACGAGAAGAAATCCACCGAAAAGAAGCGTAAATAAATCTCCGGCTTGAAGGGCTGCGATGAGAATCAAAAAGCCGATTGCTGCAAAAGCAATGAACAGCATTTTCTGAGATTTCTCACGTTGTTGACGAATTGCTTCTTTCTGAACCTTCACAATTCTCTCAGCACGGCCAGAAGGAACGGTACGAACACGAGGTACGTTTTCATCGTCTTCGTTCGGGTAGACAAGAACATCCTCGAGTGCGTCACGAGGCAATAAATCTGTCATTGAACGAGCGAGCATGGACTTTCCGGTACCGGGGTCCCCAATCATCAACATGTGACGGCGTTGCTCTGCCGCTTTCTTGATGACAACTGAACCTGCCTCTTGGCCAATGACTTGGTCAACGAGACGTTCCGGAATGGGGACGTCTTCAGTGGATTCGAAATCTACTGTTGAGATCCAGTCACTAACCGAGGAATCGAGGACTTCATCAGTACCACCTGCTTCAGGGGCCCAAACTGTGACCTCTTCAACAGGAGCCTCATCAACAGGAGCCTCATCAGCATCCTCTGAGAGCCACCCACCGGCCAATGGTTCAGGAGCGTCTTCGTCAGCCATACTCTAACCTCAGTTGTGCTCCCCTTTAGGGGTATGCTTTAGCCAATAATTGCTCACCCGATAAAAAGATGCAATCAATATTGATTCATCTGGTCAAGATATTGTTGTCCGTAGTACACCCACTGCTCCATGGTCCAGCCGGCGGGAAGGCCACCTGGCGGCAATGCTGGTCCTGCGACTGGCGCAACAGGAGCTGGCATGACTACAGGCTGTGCAACGGGTTGTTGGACAGCCACTGGGGCTGCATAGGCAACGGGTTGTTGGAAAATCTCTTGAGCACCACCGTACATTGAGTTAGCAATTGCGTCGTGGGCAGGAAGAGATGCTTCGTTCCATTTGGTCTCTATGACTTCATCCTTGCCACTTCGCACAAACATCAAACCAAGCAGAGAAGCGACGATAAGAATACCGATAACCATGATAATGACGTTGGTGTCAAGGCTGGACTCTTCCGTATCATTAGCGCTCTTGATGTCGTCAGACGGACAGTCTGCTCTATCATCTTCACAAGCAAGTTCGAAATTTACGTTGAGCTCGACAAGTTCTGCTTCCATAGCAGTAGTATCGCCATCTTCCGATTCAATGGAAGCCTCAAGGGCTTCGATCTTTGAAGTCAAATCAGCGATGTGGTCAGTCAACATTTCATCACCCATGTCAACGGGCTTCGGCATTTCTTCGGTGATGGAGAACTTCATCCCACCGTCCAAAGAGCGGTATTCGTCGCCGTTATCGCTAACACCGGAGATTTCTATCTTGTAGTAGTCCATGTACTTTGAACCGCTTGGACGAGCCAAATCCTCATCGTTGAAGATGGACTTGATATCAAGTTCCTCGGACCAGCCAACATTAGACTTCGCAACGTTAAGAGAGGTTTCACGAAGGCCCTCACAGGTTCCTGTAAGGTCACTGCAAAGATTCCAGGTGAGATCAATTGTTGTGAAAACCGGTGCTGAATCAGTAAGTATCAT
>JABJFP010000240.1 GCA_018662715.1 Methanobacteriota archaeon
GACAAGGTCCCATCCCATCTCAAGCAATTGCATGGCATTTCCTGGATTGAAACGTGTTTGGAATGCTGTGACTTTAACACCTGCATCCAATGCATGTAAGCGTTTTTTAGCAGATTCAACTTTTGGAGTCCCAACGCTTTGCGAGGTATGAAGAATTTGACGTTGAAGGTTTGAAAGGTCAACGACATCATCATCCACTAAGCCAAGATGACCAACGCCAGCTGCAGCGAGGTAAAGGGCTGCAGGGGAGCCCAAACCCCCTGCACCAATGATGAGGATACTGGCATCAACCAACCTTTGTTGACCCTCAATCCCAACATTGGGTAGAGAAAGGTGCCGTGCATGACGCTGGAGGTCAACCATGAACCTGCCAGAAGAGCCGCTTTGATGAAGGCACCGCCATCAATGGACGTTCTCTTCAAGCCACTTTTCTACATCGATTGCAGCCGAGCAACCCATTCCAGCAGCGGTAATAGCCTGCTTGTAACGAGTATCTACGACGTCACCTGCAGCAAATATACCAGGCACAGAGGTCATTGTGTATTCTTTATTGATGATGTAACCGTTTTCGTCGGTTTCAACTTGACCGTCTAAAAATCCAGTGATCGGTGTGTGACCGATTGCAATGAAGGCACCCGTTGCGTTGATGGTTTCCGTGGTTCCATCTTGCGTGTTTTCAAGCACTGCACCAGTGAGCCCTTTATCGTCCGATAACCACTCTTTGACCTGGCGGAACGTGCGAATCTCAATTTTGTCATGATTTGCGGCGCGTTCATACATGATGGTTGATGCTTTGAACACATCTCTGCGATGAATTAGCGTAACCTTGCTTGCAAAACGAGTGAGGAAGGTCGCTTCCTCACAAGCAGAATCCCCACCACCGATTACAATGACTTCTTCGTCTCGGAAAAAGGCCCCGTCACACGTAGCACACGTGGAAATACCTCGCCCTTTTTGCGCCTCTTCCCCAGGCGCATTTAGCCAAATGGATTCTGCACCAGTACAGACAATAATCGAGTGAGTGAGGAATGTCTCGCCTTCAACTTCAACCTTGAACGGGCGTTCAGATGTGTCCACTGAATCGACATTGCGGTCTTGAACTTCCAGACCAAATCGTTCTGCCTGTTCGCGTAATTCCATCATCATTTCAGGGCCTCCAATACCGTTTGGGTAACCCGGGAAATTCTCGATATCACTGGTAAGCATCAATTGCCCACCGGACATATAACCTGCAAACATGAGGGGGTTGAGCATGGCTCGTCCCGCGTACAATCCTGCGGTATATCCTGCTGGACCGGACCCAATGATGATGACATTTCGTACTTCTGACATGTTGTTCTCCATCTCAACTTTGGAGGAAGGAGGTGTTTGAAGGTTCGCACGTTGTATTCCGCGCTGTGCCCGTACGCAAGGTGTGTTAGCAATCCTTCCAAGAGTCTGGACTAAGACCTGTTTACATCCATCAGATGAGGGCCAACACTGCCGCACGGGCATGTGGTTCAAGTCGGGGTTCGATATGGTGATGCTCGGCACCAGGACCAATAATTCCAAGGCCAATTGGCTTGTTATGCTTGAGCTGTAATTCAAGAATCGTTTTGATGACGGCTTGGCCCATTGCAAGGCCGTGTTGTGTTTCTCCTTTCTCGATGATTCCCAAGCATGCTGCTGCATCACATTGGCTCAACATTCTATCAAGGGCTAAAGGAACTTCCATGGAACCGGGCACCCATACGATGTGAATGATTTCTAAATCGTTCTTTTCAGCTTCCTCGGTTGCCCATGCGAGCATGCGTTCAACCTCTACGCGGTGATAGGAACCGCAAACAATACCGATTGTCTCGACTTTCTTGACCATGTTACGCCACCTCACATCTCCTGTTTCATCATTCGCTCTACCGTTGCGACTATTGTTTGCGTCATAGAATCAATTTCAACATTGATTTCATCGTCCAATGATAGTGCTCCAAATGTGGTGAGTCTCAGCGTCTCAGGAATCAAATGGATGGAGAAGACGTCTTCCTTGACTTCTCCAATGGTAAGGGATGCGCCATTAAGACCGATGTATCCCTTTTCGTGAATGTACTTCATGAGCGATGAAGGTGCTTTTAGTTTGAAATCCATGCCTTCGCCTTTCTTTGTAACTTCTACGACAGTAGCTTTGTCCATGACATGACCAGAGAGAAGGTGGCCGCCGAGTTCATCCCCCATTTTCAGTGACCGTTCAACGTTCATCTCATCCCCAACATTGAGCCGTCCCAAAATCGTTCGTTCAAGCGTCTCTGGAATGACATCAAAAGCAACGTGATTTCCGGCGATGTCCGTCGCCGTAAGGCAAACACCGTTGAGAGCAACGCTTGCTCCACGCTCTAGCCCAGTGGCGTCGGGCAGTTGGACCGTGAGTGTTTGTACCTCTTGCCCTTTTTCAAGGCCAATCAGTTTTCCTTTACCTTGAACGATTCCAGTGAA
>JABJFP010000241.1 GCA_018662715.1 Methanobacteriota archaeon
AACGTAAGGAGTGAATATCATGACGATTATTGAAACACCACAGGGCCCTGGTCACTTCGTGTCTAAGTGGCGGTCTGAGGGACCTGTTGACAGCAACACTTTGGAACTCTGGAAGAATGAGATGGAATGGCCTTCATGGCTTCCGCTTGCTGAGGCAGCCCTCTTTTTGGACGCTCCGGAACTGCTGGATACAATGGATTCACTTCTCAGTCCTGCTGAACGGTCAGTTCTGGGGTTGGTTCGCCGAAGATGGCTTGGTGATACTCATCTTCTTGAACCGATTGAAACAGCGTTAGAAATAACACGTAATCCCGAGACTCGTGACCTTGCCCTAGAAGGTCGTCTTAGGATGGAACGTGGTCTTGTTCGTTATGAAGCAGGAGACATTGAAGGCGCCGATGAAGATTTGACTTGGGCAGAAACTCGGCTAAAATCAGTGGCTCGTGCAAGCCGTGACCACGACCTATCCCTGCTGAACAAGGCCGCTTATCATCTTGCACAGGGTGAAAATCTGATGGCCCTGCAAGTCTATGGCGACATTTCGAGGACCGGTGGTCATGCTCACGAAACCGTTGCTATTTCTCGATTAGGTGCAAGTAGGATTCGTTACGCCATCGGGCATCTTTTTGATGCGGGCCGCCATGCTTGGAATGCACACAAACACGCAATTCTCGCACACCAACACCATATGGCAATTGAGGGCGGCTCAATGTTCATTGAACTTGCATTGGAACACATTGATGATTCTGCCCCACCCATGAGTGTTCAAGTTGAAAGCGCAAAACCCGTTGATCTTGATGAGGAGCGTCCTCTTTTGGCCGTACAAATGAATGATGTCACAAGCATCTTTGAATGGTGTATAGAACACATGGAGGAAGGATACAGTGGTCCAGAGCGCCCAGATGTGAGAGCCATGCTTTTGATTGCTCACAAACTGGATCGCATGGAAGTGTTTGAAGCGTTGATGACCAACCCTGAAGATGTACAAGATCCAATGCTCGCTGCTGTTGCTCAGGCATGCTGTGATGACAATGACGAGACAGCAAGGTTGGCTTGGGCAAGTCGCCTTTCAGCCTTGACCTTACTCTGATTTCACAATTGAGAAGTAATTCGCGAGTTCTTCGAACTCTTCTTCCGTCCATTCAATTACTGGTGGTGTTCGCCCCCACCACTTAACCGCTGCAACCTTTTCATCACGAACCGTCCATGAACTCTTCTCTGTTGGTGGAACCACAACATGACCAACCCAACCCTTTGGGTAGTAGGTTTTGTTCCAAGAAACCAACCTGCCTATCATTCCGGTTTCTTCCTTTAATTCCCTTAGCAAGGCATCCTCCGGTTGCTCATGTTCTTCCAAATGACCACCAGGTATCTCCCAACCTCTTTGGGGATGTTCTACGAAGAGAATCCTTCCGCCTTGACCCATCGGCGTAAGGGGTTCACCTTCACATGTTACCCAAGCAAGGGCAAAAACAGGTAGCTCGGAATCCATTAAATCTCACATCTTTAGTTGGATTTCCCGGAGAATTTCCTCGGCCCAATCTTCTCCATTTGCCACCAATCGCCGAGCCATAAAGAAGGCCTGTTGATAATCTTCAGCATCGATTAGAGCATCAAGTCGCACCTTGTCGAGGTGTACGACAACCTCCTCTTCTTCCGCCTTTTCGTCAACAATAGGTTCCGGAGTTGAAACGCGTTTTGTAAGAGCAACCATACCCTCCAAAAATGAATTACGATGTGTAACCGATGGTCCCGACCAAGGTGTTGAATCTTCACCATCCATATTCCCTTTCAATCTGGTGAGGAACTGGTCGCGCACTTCAAGATGCGGCCGTAATTGTTGAACGTGGTCATAACAAGACCATGCATCATCAACTTCTTCTCTCCGTTCGTGTAGCCTCCCCATTTCCATCCAAAGTTCGTGGTTATTGGGTCTGTGGGCAAGTAGATGTCGGGCAAGTTCAATGAACAAATTTTCATCGCCGGAATTACGAATACGCTCCAATCTCCTACCAAATACAATATTGGCTCTTTGGTCTCTAAAATCAAGTCGCTTACAACGTTCCGAGAATTCCGATAGAGTAATTGAAAACGCCGAGGAACCTTCTTGTTTATCTTCACTCGCTGTAATGAGGGACCACCAAGAATCGGGATCCAGTGGGTCACGAGAAAATGCCGCTTCCAAGAGTTCTCTTCCGACTGCTAAGAAATCAATGCCCTTCAATTGGTCAAGATGTTCAGGGTCTCTTCCCAAAATTGAGAAGACATCTTCCATGACCGCATGCAACCCTTCTCCGTCGTTGTTTGCAACTTTAAGTTCTGCAAGACAACGCCAATTACGTTCATCTGTGAAATCATGAAGAATAGCCTGCCGTGCATTTTGTTCCGCCCAAGCATAGTTTTCCCGAGCCCTGTCTGGGTCTTTCTGAGCAAGATTTGCAAACTTCTGTGCAGATGACCTGTAGCGATTTCCAAGGTTTCGTCTTGGGTGCTGAAGCAGGTCTTGGCTGTCAACCATGTCATCACCTTATTGGACGGACATGAAACCTTTGCGGTCTACACCAAAATCAATGGTAGCGTCGTATCCGATTTTGGATGTATTGCCGTCTTCATAGCGGGACGGGTCAAGCGAACTTCCTCTTTGATTTGAGAGAATTAGTGTATCCTTGTCTGGTTGCCATCGGGTCATCATTGCCCATTCTACACGAACTGGATCGGTGATGTCTATATCTTCATCAACTACGGTGACAATCTTCATGCTTTTATGACCTGCAAAAGCAGCCTCTATCGCTTTCATTCCGTCGTCTGCATTGACTTTCTTAATTTTCAACACGGCACCGAGCCAACCACATCCACCTTCGGTCATGTGTACATCAACACACTCTACGACCTTATTGACAGCAGCCTTGATAGTTGGGGCTCGTGGAAGACCCATCAACGTCTTGTGTTCAGCCTCGCCTGGTATCAGAGCATGGAAAATAGGATTATCTCTGTGACTTACTCCCTCGATTTCAATGACTGGTTCTTGACGAATATCGTCAACGGTTCCTGTAATGTCCACATACGGCCCTTCATCATCATCCTCGGAGGTAATTCTTCCCCACATGACATATTCGGCGTCAGAAGGGGCATGGATTCCGTTTGGAAGAGCAACCAATTTGAGGGGCTTGTTGTATAATTTTTCATGCAATGTAGCGGCAATTGTCAATTCGTCTATATTCTCGTTAAACGACATAGCAGCAGCAAGCAGCACGACCGGGTCAGGTCCGTTGACAACAGCAATGCTTACTTCTCGTCCCTCTTTCCTGGCATCCATAACCATCGTCCGTAAATGACGCGGTACAAGCCGAACTACGAGGTGATTTTTATC
>JABJFP010000242.1 GCA_018662715.1 Methanobacteriota archaeon
CATCGCTTTTTGACTGTTGGGATGATGTAAGATTCTACCCACATGTGCGTGCAGTGGAAATAGAGGTGATTTTACGATATTTTTACATTCTTTTATACATTTTATATCATTCATTAATGAATATGCTAAACGATACACTGCGCAATTGTACGAAGGTGTGGCAAAGGGTCGCGAAACACATGTGCTCTATCCCTTCGCGGGGGGTATCATTATAGGCGTTATAGGAGGGCAAACAAAATCCAGCGCGACACAAATAGCCGGGGGGAATAAGTCATGGTCATAGAACACAGCAAAGATGAGGGAGTAGACGTCGATTTCACGAAAGAACATCTTGAGCCTATGCTCCAAGAAAATCTGGATCGTTTTGTTTTATTCCCCATTCAACATGATGATATTTGGGAGATGTACAAAATGGAGCAAGCTTCATTCTGGACCGCAGAAGAAATTGACCTTGCTGAAGATCTTAAAGATTGGAAGAACCTCAACGATGGGGAGCAACATTTCCTCAAGCACATTCTTGCGTTCTTTGCTGCTAGTGACGGTATCGTCAACGAGAACCTGGTGATGAATTTCTCCAACGAAGTATGCTGGCCAGAAGCCCGAGCATTTTACGGCTTCCAAATCATGATGGAAAACATCCATGCTGAAACCTACTCGCTACTCATTGATACTTACATCAATGATGATCAAGAAAAGAACCACCTGTTCAAAGCACTAGAAACAGTCCCCTCCGTCCAGAGAAAGGGCGAATGGGCTATGAAATGGCTATCTCGCAAGCGTGGCTCCTTCGCAGAACGATTGGTTGCCTTCGCAGCAGTTGAGGGTATCTTCTTCTCTGGCTCCTTTTGTGCAATCTTCTGGCTCAAGAAGCGTGGGCTCATGCCTGGGCTTACCTTCTCCAATGAATTGATCTCTCGGGATGAAGGACTTCACTGCGACTTTGCATGCCTCCTGCACAACAAGTTGTTGCGCGGAGCTGGTGAAAATGTCATTCGCCGAATCATTGCGGAAGCAGTTGAAATCGAAATAGAGTTCGTGACCAAGGCGCTGCCTGTTAACCTCATCGGAATGAATGCAGACTTGATGGAACAATATGTCAAATTCGTAGCGGACCGTCTCTTGGTGCAGTTGAACTGCTCTAAGATTTACGAAGCTTCAAACCCGTTCCCGTGGATGGAAATGATTTCCATGCAAGGAAAAACCAATTTCTTTGAGAAGAGAGTAGCAGAATATCAGAAAGCTGGTGTTATGGATAATTCCTCTCTTGGAAGTGTTCAACAGCGGTTCTCTGTTGACGAAGACTTTTGAACCGTACGCGAACAAAGGAACTTACCACGCAATCACACTCACCGAATCTGGAGGAAATATACATGGCCATGCAAGTAGTAAATAGGAAAGGCGAAAGAGAGGATGTGCGCTTTGATGCGATCCTCGAAAAATTGACAGTGCTCTCCGAAGGATTGAACTCGAAATGGGTTGACCCTGGGCACGTTACCAAACTCACAATCGAAGGTTTGTACGACGGTGTGACCACTCGTGAACTTGACCAACTCGCCGCTGAAACGGCTGCATCATTGGCATCTCAGCACCCTGAATACAGCCGTCTTGCAGCTCGTATTTGTGTTGATGATTTGCACCGTGCAACAAAAGAAACCTTCACCGATGTCATCACCGATTTGCGGGAATACATTGACCCAGAATCAGGTAAGCATGCACCGTTGATTTCGGAAGAAGTGTTTGATGTAATCATGGAGCATGCCGATGTCTTGAACAACCACATTGATTACTCACGTGACAACAATTACGACTACTTCGGATTCAAAACCTTGGAACGCTCGTACCTTCTCCGCCTGGATGGCGAAATTGCAGAGCGTCCTCAACACATGTTGATGCGGGTTTCTGTTGGAATTCACTACAACAACATCCCTCGTGCGCTAGAAACCTACGACCTCATGAGTCAAGGTTACTTCACTCACGCGACGCCGACCTTGTTCAATTCGGGAACACCAATGCCTCAAATGTCCTCTTGCTTTTTGTTAACCATGCAGGACGATTCACTTGACGGAATCTATGACACGCTCAAGCAGTGTGCTTTAATCTCCAAATCAGCAGGTGGAATTGGATTGTCCATTCATCATGTGCGTTCGAAAGGTTCGTACATCAAGGGAACAAACGGGACATCCAATGGAATCGTCCCAATGCTGCGTGTCTTCAATGACACAGCTCGCTATGTTGACCAAGGTGGCGGTAAGCGTAAGGGCTCAATCGCTGTTTATCTTGAACCATGGCACCCAGATATCCTCCAATTCTTGGACCTCAAGAAGAACCACGGAAAGGAAGAACTTCGTGCCCGTGATCTGTTCTACGCAATGTGGACACCGGACTTGTTCATGGAACGTGTTGAACAAAACGGCGACTGGTCCTTCTTCTGTCCAAATGAGTGCCCAGGTTTGCAAGATGTCTACGGTGACGAATTCAAGGCTATGTTCGAGGATTTCGAGCGCCGAGGACTCGCTCGTGAGACGGTTCCTGCACGAACCATTTGGGACAAAATCGTTGAATCACAGATTGAAACCGGTACGCCTTACATGCTCTACAAGGATGCAGCAAACAACAAGTCCAATCAAAAGAACTTGGGTACAATCCGTTCCTCAAACCTCTGCACTGAGATCATGGAATACACCGCAAAGGACGAAGTTGCCGTTTGCAACCTCGCCTCTATTGCATTGCCGAAGTTCGTTAACATGAGCAGCGGTGAATTTGACCATCAGAAACTCTATGATGTGACCTATCACGCTACAGGAAACCTAAATCGTGTCATCGATGTCAATTACTATCCGGTAGAAGAAGCACGTAACTCCAACATGCGCCACCGACCGATCGGCTTGGGCGTACAGGGACTCGCAGACACCTTCGCCATGCTAGAAATGCCCTTCGACGGCCCCCAAGCTCGCTCATTGAACAAAGAAATCTTTGAGACGATTTACTATGCTGCTTGCACTGCATCAAAGGATGCAGCCATCGCAGAAGGCCCTTATTCAACCTTCAAAGGCTCACCTGCAAGTAAGGGAATCCTACAATTTGATTTGTGGGGCATGAACGACCACAGTGGTCGCTGGGATTGGAGTTCACTCAAGGAAGAAATCGTTGAACACGGAATGCGTAACTCTCTGCTAGTTGCTCCTATGCCAACTGCATCAACGTCCCAAATTCTTGGAAACAATGAATGCTTTGAAGCATTCACATCCAACCTCTATGTTCGCCGTACTCTTTCTGGAGAATTCGTCG
>JABJFP010000330.1 GCA_018662715.1 Methanobacteriota archaeon
AATGCGGTAGAAGTCCAGGAATGGTTGCGAAAGCTGGATGGCGATGTTCGGGTTTTCCCTACCGTCACGGATGGTTCTGTGCCTTTGCAGGTGCAATGGCTCAATGGCAACAATGCGGGGCAGTCTTGGAGCATATTTGATGCGGCAGGCAAACAGGTTTCTTCGGGAATGTGGTCCCTCGGTCAAAATGAGATCCCAGTATCCGGTCTTGCTTCCGGGATGCATATCCTTCGATTCAACGACACCATCGCAACGGCCAAATTCTGGGTGCGCTAATCATTGAAAGGAGCTTAGAATGCTTACTGCTTGACAACGCGCAAGGTTTCTTCTTGGCCAGATGTGTATTGAAGGTGAAGGAAGTTGATTCCTTGCGGCCAATTGGATGCGTCGAAGGTGACGCGTTCGGTCTGTCCGTTTTGCTTTAAGACTTCGATGATTCTGCCATCGCTGGTAACTACCCGGCATTCATTCCAAGGCATTTCGATGTCCAAATTCAATTGGTCGGTGCATGGATTTGGAAAAGCTCTGAGTGAAGTTGGCCGCAATTGCACGGTATTCTGCGCCGTCGTATCGATCGGATTGAGCGATTCAGGAACGATTGAATCGAGAGGGAAACTGAGAATGCTGCGTGCGAATGTTCCTGCCACGAGACGGTCGGTGATGGTATCAGCGGCCAAATCATAAACAGGAATTACTGGCAAATTACCAACCGGCTGCCACGCATTTCCCCAATTGTTCGTTGCAAAAACACCGGCATCGGTTGCCACAGCCCAAATGCTATCGGCGAGCGGTAGAATTTGATTCACCGGATGCACCGGTAAATTTCCCTGTACCGATTGCCATATGCCACCAATGGCCGCCCGAAATATATAGGGTTCATAGTCGGCATTTCGGTAGCCGCTTACCGTGCAAAACATGGAGTCAGGAAAATGAGGGTCAAATTCCACATCGGTGACAAATTGTCCTGGAAGCCCCGTTTCCATGGGCGTCCAATTGTCACCACCATCTTCTGTGATCCATAGCCGTCCGTCCGTGGTGCCTGCAGCCATTTTATTTTCGTCAAATCGGGATCCGGCAACAGCGCTTATGCAACGGTAGGACAATCCGGGCTCGACGTTTTCGGTGAGGTCAGGACTGATGGCCTGCCAGAAGTTTTGCGGTGCATCGTTCATCCGGTAGACGCGGTGGGTGCCCGTCAGCATAACATCGGGATTCGCCGGGTGGTACGCCAATGGCGCATCCCACCAAACTCGGTCTTCTGGATCAATGCCATTCAGAAAATCATTCCAAATCGGTTCTTCATCAGGTCCGGTCATGCTGTAGCGCCAATTGCCCCATTGATAGCCGGCATAACGCAAGAAGGGATTTTCGGGATGGAAAATGCAGGCGAAGCCATCTCCACCCAGATCGCGGGTCCATTCATTCGGCGTCAAATAAGAACCCGTGGTGGTCCCATTGTCTTGGGCTCCGCCTGTGTACACGCCGGGATTGTGTGGGTTCCACGTAACTCGGTAGAACTGCGACACGGGTATGTCTTCAATGTCTTCCCACGAGAGCCCATGATCGTCCGTTCGGTATAAGCCGCCATCCGTAGCCAAGACACATGATTCCGGTCCAATCCACTGCAAGTCATGTTTGTCCGCATGAACTTCGTAGGACCACCACTCAGGTCCCATCAGGCTCCAGTTTGTGCCACCGTCCATTGAGTTCCAGAGGTTGACTCCGAGGATAGTGATGTCTTGATCGTTGAAGGGGTTGATTCGGATTTTCGAAAAGTACCATCCAAATCCTCCCAATGCGTTTTCAGGGATATTCTCAGTGGGAATCAGGGCTTCCCATGAATTGCCGCCATCCTGTGTTCGGTAAATGTTGTCCAGTTGACTGTTTTGCCCCACGACCAATGCGTGGACACCGGAATTGGAAACGGCAAGCCCAATGCGTCCTCGTTCGTCCGGTCCCCATGGATTTTCCAAAGCGAACCAATTGTCGCCTTGATCAGTCGACTTCCAAATGCGGCAGTGTGGCCCCGAAACAATGCTTTCTGTCGATGTCCGGGTGCGATGCCAAGCGCTCGCAAAT
>JABJFP010000243.1 GCA_018662715.1 Methanobacteriota archaeon
ATTGCAGAATATGCCATGGGTAAGCGAAGCCGAACGGGAACCATCGGAACATTTCGAATCTTTGCCGGACGTAAGTTCGCATGGATGGGTCTGTGGACGGCTTGGATTTCCACTGCCATCGGATTCTACTATGCTGTGGTTTCAGGATGGACGCTGAAGTACTTCCAACTCGGAATCAGTGGCGCTCTCACCGGAGAAGAAGTTGATACTACGGAAGTTTGGAACGCCTTCCTTCAATCTCCAGGGCAGGTTATTTTCTTCCAATTTATTGTGGTTCTCTTGGTTCTCGGTGCTATCTGGAAGGGTGCAAAAGCGATTGAAAAGGTCAACTTTTACCTTATGATTTCCCTCTTTGCCCTCCTGTTCCTTACCTTGTTCCTCTCCCTTTGGATGGACGCATCTGACGGTACACTGGATGGAGCTCTGTTCATGTTCACGATTGACTTTGACATGTTATTTGAACCGGAAGTTTGGATCAACGGGTTATCCCAATCAGCATGGTCCTGTTCCGCTGGAATGGGTATGTGCATCACTTACGCAGTTTACATGCGCAAGGACGAGGACACCGTTCTCAACGCATTCACCATGGGACTTGCTAACAACAGCATCTCCATCATCGCTGGACTCGCCGTTCTTTCGGCCATCTTTGCAGTGAACCCTGACCCCCTCGCTACCGTGACCGGCGGTTCTTCCGCAATCACCTTCCTTGCCCTTCCCGAAGTCTTTGCACAGGCTCCAGGTGGCGCTATTGGGCCGCTGTTTATGATGGCAGGATTCTTCCTCGCCCTTTCGTTTGCCGCAATTACCTCCATGATTTCCACGGTTGAATTGTGTGTGCGAAACTTCGTTGACCACGGCTACGACCGAGAGCGCTCCGTCCTCATCACAGGGATTGCAATTTTCTTGTTCGGTCTTCCATCCGCTGTGATGTGGATAAAACTTGACGATGCTGGTGTTGCCTTCCCAGAATTCTTGGAAGTTCAAGACCACATTTGGGGATACGGACTGATGTTCTCCGGGTTGTTCATTGCCTTCTCCATCTGGAAGTACGGATACATCAAGTGGCGCAAGCAAGTTGACGATGGTACGGCTCCAGATGGCCTTGCAGGTTACATGGGAATCGGAGTTTCTGCTTTCCGTGACGATTTCATCAACACGGGTGACAACGATTTGGAAGTTGGACGCTGGTGGGACGTGATGATCTACCTTGCCTTCCCGGTGCTCTTCGTGGTCCTCATGGGCTCGTACTTTGCCGACATGATCGCCAATACCGAAAACGTCTGGGACCCGTCAAATCCAAAGGGACTCAGCATCATTCTTCTCTTCTGGGGCGTGGTTGCTGTGACGTTCATGTTCCTCAACAAATTCCTCATTGCGCGACCGTTGTTCCGAAACATTCCGGAAGGCGCAGATGTTGACATCTCTACCTTGCCTGGTGGGGATGACGACCTTGTCTTCGCTCTCGGAGACGTTGTGCCTGGGTTTGAACACCTTGCAACGAAAGAGCCCGTCCTGGAAGCAGAGATTACCGGATGAGGTGTTGGAATCGTGGCTGAACTGTGGGAAACCCTCAGTATTGGCTTGGTCATCTCTCTGCTGTTCATCGGCCTGAGTTACTTCTTTTGGCAGCGTTATGACAAACCTACTCCGTTGATGGTTGAACGCGAGGAAGAGAAGCAACGCCTGAAAGCCGAACGCAAAACTTGGCGACAAGTCGAAGCCAAAATGGAAGCAGACCGCCTTGATGCGGAATCAAAAGCTCGCTACGAGCAACGTAAAGCACAGGAGCGCGCTCGTGCTGAGCCTCCAAAGCAAGAACAGGTTGCTCATGCATGGGGGGCGCTTGGTGTGAGCGCACCAGCATCCAAGCCCTCTGAGTTTGAGACGGAAGGAGTTGACGCAAATGCATTGCAGCGCGCTAGCGTTCAGGGTGGGCTTGGAACGGAAGAGGCCAACGACGACGATGTTCTTTCTGTTGATGAATTGGTTCAAGTTCGTCAAGACCCAGGCGTTAGTGGGCTAACGGAAGAACCGGATTGGGAACTGATTGAGAAGATCACAGAGATTGCAGAAAAAGACGACCTAGAGGTTCCGGAAGTTCCAGAAGCCCCTGATTTACCTTCGATAGATGAACTCCTTTCCCTCTCTCTTGAGGCTCAACAAGAACCAGAAGTAGCGAACCCTAACGGAGTCACCGAGTTCACCGAAACCACCCTTGTTGAGCAAGAAGAATCTCTTCCTGCGGACGAGGTGGTTAGCAACGATGAGATTTCGTGGGAACCGACCGATAGCGACGACCCTTGGGCTGGTGCCCAATGGTCCAATGAATGAGGCTCAGGAAACTCAATTTGAGACCAGAATGAAGCGAAGGGGTGATGAAGCCTCGGCGATTCGCAAGAACAATGGTACAACGTCCACGCGGTACTCGGGATTTCCCACCAGCGGTAATGAATCGGCGTCTAGCATTGGAGCGCTTACTCGAAGATGCGGCTCAGCGCCACGGATTTTCACGTGTTCAAACCCCTGTCTTTGAATCTCTGGAACTCTTTACCGCAAAATCTGGTCCCGGTGTGATCAACCAACTCTACGCCTTTCAAGACAAAGGCGAGCGAGACTTGACGCTTCGTCCAGAATTGACTGCTCCTGTCATGCGAATGGTTGCAGAAGAAATGCGAATGGATACCAAACCGCTGCGCCTCTCTTACTACGGTCAATGCTACCGATATGAGGAATTCAAAACCGGACGCTATCGGGAATTCTTCCAGTATGGCGTTGAATTGATCGGTGCTTCTGGGCCTCTGGCTGAAGCCGAAGTGTTGGCGTTGGCCGTCAACATGCTCCACGCCACGGGTCTTGAGGGCTGGGAAATTCGAATTGGCCACGTTGGCGTATTGAAAGACGCTCTTACCGGTCTTGGCTTATCGAGTGAAGTTGATGCAACTACCGGAGAGCCACCGATTGCAAGCGCCATGCGCTTCCTTGACAAAGGCGATGATGCGGGTCTTAGCGGACTGTTCACGGCTCACGGACTTAATCCAGCAAACACCGAACCCTTGCGTGCTTTAGCGTCGCTTGAGGGCGGCTTGGAGACATTGGGACCTGCTCGTGAATTGCTCTCGAGTATGGACGGCGTATCGCTGGAGGCATTGGACGAGTTGGAGATGACCTTGACCGCGCTTGCTGCTCTTGCCCCTGCACCGCCTTCATTGGCCGTTGACCTGACGGTTGCTCGCGGACTTGACTACTACACGGGAATGGTCTTTGAAGTAAAGGTCGCTGAACTTGGCGGTGAAGGACAAGTTCTCGGCGGTGGCTCCTACAAGTTACTCCACCTGTTTGGTCTGCCTGACTTGGACCCGTGTTGCGGCTTTGGATTGGGCTTTGACCGTGTACTTTTGGCGCTTGAGGCGCAAGCAGAATCCACCGGACGTGAAGAAGTGGTTCCAGGAGAAGTAGACCCTCGCCCGCACATTGCCATCGCTCCAAATAAGGCCGACCACATGCCGCTGCTCCCGCTGGTTGCTTCGTTACGAGAGAACGGCGCCCGTGTTGAGTTGTTGCTGACCAAGAAGAACTACGGGCGCATCATCAAGTGGACTGAAGGCATCGGCGCTAGCCACCTTTTGGTGGTAAAACCTGATGATTTAGAAAACGGTAAAGGACGGCTCATCAATTTCAAAACGGGCGACCGCACTGATGTTGAGCTGAACGCATCATCCGTGCTTGACGCTCTCTGAGCGTCTTTACCGCAGAATCACGCTTCGTCTTCTTCGCGACCCTTGTTCATGAACAGAGCCATGCCCAGAGCGGCTGATGCTGTGACAAGAGTGAATCCTGGCGTGTCTTCATCGTCCATCATCATGTCATCTCCAGCCTGGAATTCTTCGCTCCATGAATCTGCATCAATTGGCATCTCAAGTTTGCTTTCCATGCCGAGTTTAATGGCAAACCACGCAGGCTCACTGGTCGTGATTAGAGGCCCTGTTTGTTGCACGGTACCTTTCAGTTTCATGGTGACTTCGATGATGGGGCTGTCGTCTCGACCGTCCCATTCAGCATGGTCTTCGGTGACCGCGAAGGCAAAGGGCACGTTTTGTACTCCTTCTTGAATCCCTGTAAACTGATTGGTCCAGACTTCGCTTGCACCTCTGAAGACGGTGATGTTGAGGTTCTCACAATCGTTGTTGCATGCTCCGTTGTTATCGTTGGTCCAGTCACCGCCGACGTCGATCTTGAAATTGCCGCGGAATTCGCCGCCTGATGTCATGAGTAGGCGCTTGTCCAAATCGGGCTTCATGCGGAATCGGAGGTTGATGTCGATGAGACCGTTATCTTTCTCTTCCCGAAGTTCTCCCTCTGCGGCAGATTCGGTATCGTTATCGCTAAAGTGGGACCATGCGTCTGCAAAACCATCGTGA
>JABJFP010000244.1 GCA_018662715.1 Methanobacteriota archaeon
CTTGCTCCATTTTGTACATCTCCCAAATATCATCATGTTGAATGGGGAATAAAACAAAACGATCCAGATTTTCTTGGAGCATAGGCTCAAGATGTTCTTTCGTGAAATCGACGTCTACTCCGTCGTCTTTGCTGTGTTCTATGACCATGACATATTCCCCCCGGCTATTTGTGGCGCGCTGGATTTTGTTTGCCCTCCTATGACGCCTATAATGATACCCCCGCGAAGGGATAGACCACATGTGTTTCGCGACCCTTTACCACACCTTCGTACAATTGCGCAGTGTATCGTTTAGCATATTCATCAATGAATGATATAAAATGTATAAAAGAATGTAAAAATATCGTAAAATCACCTCTATTTCCACTGCACGCACATGTGGGTAGAATCTTACATCATCCCAACAGTCAAAAAGCGATGTATTCTCACCGTGACTATGGAGCAGATTTCACTGACCGTCCAATTCGCCCGCCTCGACGAACGCGCCATCTTGCCGACTCAAGGTTCAGCGTTGGCCGCCGGATGGGATCTGTATGCTCTGGAAGATACGATTGTAGACAAGGGTTCGTCAGTCCTCATCCGCACGGGATGGGCCGCTGCAATCCCTGAGGGATGGGAAGGTCAATTGCGCTGTCGCTCATCATTGGGCAAAAAAGGGATGATTATGCCCAATGGAATCGGCACCATAGACGCCGATTACCGAGGTGAATTGATGGTTCTTGCAACATGGATTGGCCAAGGCGATTCATTCGCAATCGCTGCTGGGGAACGCATCGCTCAGATGTTGTTCGCACCAGTTCCAAAGGTCACATTGATTGAAACCACGATGGACAATTTGACTAAAACCGAACGAGGAGAAGGCGGTTTCGGCTCCTCCGGAAAATTCTGACACAGTCTGATAGAGGCGAAGAGACATGGTCGATATTCAGGAACTGGGCATCGTTCCTTACGGGGACGGTTTGAAAATGATGAAATCGTTGCAATCACAACGCATCAACGATGAGATCCCAGATACATTGCTCATCCTTGAACATCACGAAGTGGTTACAGTAGGTCCACGCGCCCGTAACGACGGCATTCGACCACCAACGGATTATCCGACCGAAGCCGTTGACCGTGGAGGAGGCCTAACGTGGCATGGACCCGGCCAGATTGTCTGCTACCCGATATTCAAATGGGGCCTTCGTGACCAAGAGGCATCGGTTGCTGAAATCATCACTAAGATTGAGCAGTGGGTCATCAATGCACTTAGCACCTTGAACATCCAAGGAGTGCGTGACCATAGAATGCAAGGCGTATGGGTAGATGGTCACAAGATTTGCAGCATTGGATTATCCTTCTTACGCTGGGTTAGTCGGCATGGTTTCACCATTAACATCGACACCCCGCCGGGGAGAGTCGAAGGGGTAGCAGGGTGTGGACTAACCACTGATACAACGACGTCCCTAGCAAATCTCGGATATGATGTGGAACTTCAGGCCGTTAAACAAGCATTGCTCGAAACAATGCAATTTTGAACGGTCATTGGTTCCTCAGGTAATCTTCACCGTACCATGCCCATTGGTCAAGGGTCCAACCCGCCGGCAATCCTTCCGCAGGCAAGGGCGGGCCAGCTGGAGCAGCAGCCTGAACAACCGGAGCAACAAGAGGTGCTACAGGTGTCATCATCATCGGTTGTGGAAGGTTGGGTTGCAATTTTATTGCCGATTCTTCTCGGTTACGTCGTTGCACTGCATAGCCAAGAACAAGAACGGCCATGACGCAAAGGAACCCTACAATGAGGTACAACGTATTGGATGAGGAGGAGCCATCGGCAGATGCAAAGCGTGATGCATCCTTGGGATATGAGTCGCCAGCATCAGACCAGCCGTCTCCGTCGCCATCTACACAACCAACACGGTCTTCGGTAGACGTACCTGGGACCTCTGGACAATCATCTGAAAGGTTCGTACCCTCTTGGTCAGGATATCCATCTCCGTCTGCATCGGACCAGAAGCGTTCGTCATCGGGGAAGGCATCGAGGAATCCAGCCCATCCATCTCCATCTGGGTCCGGACAGCCATAACGTTCCATGTCAGAAGTGCCAGAAATTTCGGGACAACTGTCGGGCATAGTACCTGTTTCAGAGTCACCAAAACCATCTCCATCTTGGTCGGAATGTTGTGTTGGATCATCGGGGAGTGCGTCGTTAACATCCGACCAGCCGTCGCCATCAGAGTCAATACAGCCTAAGCGATCTTCTGTAGAAGTTCCTGCATTCAACGGACAAGCGTCGCTTTGAACTCCGTCAGAAGCATCACCGTATCCATCTCCATCTTGGTCGGAATGTTGCGTAAATTCATCGGGGAATGCATCTGCTCCCTCTGCCACTGTCCATGCTCCATCCGGATTTGAC
>JABJFP010000245.1 GCA_018662715.1 Methanobacteriota archaeon
AAAGACCAAACCAAACTGCGTTTTCTTGGAGTACTGGTGCTTCTCGGACGCCGAGGTTCTGCTTGACTTGCGTTGAGTCAACAGTGTAATCCAGGTCAAATCCTTCAGCGAGAGGATATCGGATGACGTTTCCACCAACTTCAATTGAGCTCGTACTTGGAGCGGAGAAGTAAGGTTCCGGAGAAGTTCCTGTCTCGTCAAGGGTCACCAGCATTGGATTCAATCCTGAAATTACTGGGTCGACGCCCTCGTTAACTTGAACCATGATACCGCTACCGGCTTCAGGTCCAAAATGAGTCACAAAGGTGTTCTCGGTAACACTCCAGCCTTCTGGCATTGCCTTGATGTTAACATCAATGTTTTCCCAGGTGTTGTCACTGGTACGGTAGTGCACTGGCTCTGTGGCAATCAATTGTGCAATGTTACCGTCCTCAGTAAGGTAGGCTTTGGTTTTCTCGTCTCTCATCCCTTGTAGTTCAAGCGATGGGTCATATTCATAGTTGATCTCTTCGATTTTATCGGGGAGGCGGAAGAAGTCTTCCTCTCCAGTTGTGCTTGATTCAACAAACTCAACATCTACACTGTCGTTGCTCATGTATCCACTCATTGGCATGAGTGCCATCAAAGCGCACAATAGCAGTGCAATTCCAATTCCGCCGAAGACGGTCTTATTCTGGTTTTTCTTGTTTCCCAACATAGGTCATTCACCTCATACGGACTGTATGCAGTGCGTCCCACGATTTACACCCCTTATAGGAGTTGGGGTACATATCATTTGAAAACGAAATTGAACCATCCCTTAAGGCCCTACAATAGCATCGAAGCCAGATTCTAAAAATTACCTAAATTACGCCGGAAAATAACACAAAAGTGCACTGCAGATTTTGGAAATCGCGTTCCCGCAGACCCATCCGAAATGGTCGCTTGCAGGGGTCCATTTTACGTTGAACAACGACCGTGCAACTACCAAAATGAAGCGGTAAAAATATGAGTTTGAAAAGGCCAGAAGGGCCGCCGAAGCGGCCCCCCCAGCGTTGTCCATCCTGCATGTTTGAGGATGGAAGGTGCTGTAGGTTCAGCTAGTGCTGAGATCAGTAATCCCAGTCTTTTCCGTCTTCGGCACCGTCTCCGCCTTCGCCATCTCCTCGTGTAAGGATGAAGGCTCCAACGATGAATGCCACGATAATGACTCCAGCGATTGCTCCCCATGCAGCCATTGGGATGTCGCCACTTGTCGAGTCTGCGTCGTCGTCACCAATGGTACCGTTTCCGTCTGCATTAGTATTGTCTGCTTGACGATAATAATCGATACTGTTCATCGATGCTGCGGAATTCATGTTTTCAAGAGCATCCATTGGAACTACTGTAAAGTAGTAGGTAAACGAACCTGCAGTGGTTGGCTGAGCGATGGTAACTGAGTTGCCGGCATCAACCAGAACCATGTCTGGGCAGTTGGTTGGCATGTCGGCTGCAGTGAAAGATTCAGCTCGCTGGTAGCAAACATGCCACATTGCAACATCGGAGGAGTCGCCTTCAACGTCCCACTTAACGATCCAGTTCTCGCCATCTTCTTCAATCTTAAGACTGGTGGCTGCAACATCTCCTGCAACCCTCTTGTCTGCTGTAGCGCTACCAATACCGGGTGTTGAGCAACCCTCAAGGTTGCAAACAGCCACTGTGGCAGTGTACGTAGTGTCGTGAGTAGTGGATGGTCCAGCCAGGGTGAAGGTACGGTCTTCATCAGGCACGGTCTGATTGACCACTTCGGTCGTTCCGTCCGTGACGATGAGGCGCACACTATCTCCTGTACGTAGAGGTAGGTTTTCAAGATCCCAACTCATTCCAATAGCTCCTCCTTTGAGAGCGTCGATTGCAAAGTTACTAATTGCAGCCGTAGGGATTTCCCCACCGACAAGTTCTCCGCCCATCAGCACCATAGTTCCAGTTGGAATCACTGGGCTGTTTGCAGGAATGGAGTAGGAGAAAATTGCCTTGGTTGCATCTTCAGGGCTGTCTTCAGAGGTGTCGTCCAAAACAATCCACTTGCCGCTTCCGTCAATGTACCAAAGACTGGTAGCCTCTAGGGACTTGTCAACGGACACTGAGAGCGATTGAGTCAAAATATCACCCGAGGTAAACGTGGTTGAAGGTTGGTAGTCAACAACTGCGACTGCGTCATAGTTACCAGCAAAGCCCTCCAGCTCCACATCGGAGTATTTCTCCAGTTCATCGGAATCAGTTACATCGTTTACAGCGATTGTAAAGTTGCTTTGCAAGAAGTATTGAATCGGATATGTCACTTCAATACCAGAGTCTGTTGAATCCAATCCGACAGCGTTATTCCAAATACTCAAGATCATTTCTTGACTAACTTCTCCGCCGTGGTTGTCTGTGACAACGACGGTGACTGGGAAGATGGTAACGTATTCTGCAAGAATCATTGATGTGCAAACGGTACCGCCGGTGGATTGAGTACCACCGCATCCAGGAATTATTCCTCCAGGGATGTTGTAAGCAAAGTTGAGTCCTTCTCCCGATGGGTCATCAAC
>JABJFP010000246.1 GCA_018662715.1 Methanobacteriota archaeon
ATGAACGGCTTGACTCCAGCATCTGAAGGAATCATTGAAGTGACTGAACTTGGAATTGGAGAGAAAGCTTGGTTCAAGATTGAACTGGACCCCTTCGGCGAACAAACAACCGGAATGTACTATGTTGTGTCTGTGAATGGAACAGGTGATGTGTTGTATGACGGTAATGATGCAAACGACGCATTCAATGTTAAGATTGCAGAAGATGATGACTCGTCTAATTTCCTCCTAATCGTTGGCCTCCTTGTTGTCGTAATTGGAGTTCTTGGCACCTTAGTCGTTGTTCTTGCTCGTAGAGGTGGCGGCGAATCCATGCTTGATGACGAATATGAGGACGAAGATGAATACCTCGAAGGAGGAAGCAGCAAGGTTCTTGCAGAAATTCCAGCAGATGTAGACCCAACAATGGCTCAAGCAATGAAGGAGTTCCCTCAGTGGACACAATCCGAAATACAGGGTTACTTTGACCAAGGTTGGGACATTGCTGCTCTTCATGATTGGGTCGACAATCAGTGAGGCATCACATGTCCTCCCAGCATACCTGGGCCGATGAGGTCTGGACGGACCCCGATGGAGGGAAGGTTGTGATTCACGGAACACTTCCCACGGTGGTTTACCCCAATGCTATGCGTCCTCGGGGCGTATGGCACGGATTGGCTATTCTCGACGCTCCAGATGTAGTGGATTTGTGGGTCCAAGAGGAAAAGGATGAAGCAGAATCGTACGGAATCAACATGACTTACGGTCTCATTTCTGGCGGCGCCTTCTCAAAGTATCTTGAAGGGATTGAATCTCTTGAAGACGTTCAAGGAGGAAGATTTCCTGATCCCGAACCGAGACGATTACAACGGAATGCTGACCGTCATGAACGAGATGTATTTTTCATTGAACCTTTGGCGGATGATGACGATTGGAGCGACTATCTAACCAATCAAGCAAAAGCGGTTTCGCATTGGCGGAAGTTACTGGGTATGATTCGGAGCGGTAAACGGTGGAAGCGAGCGGTCAAGGAAAACCTCTTCTTGGCCCAACCTCCTCCGAAAGGTCAACCCAACAATCTCTCTTCGGTTAGTGTTCTCGCATCTGCTTGGTGGGAATTGAACGAATGGCTGAGCACACCCGAACTTAACATGAGGCGAGACGTCCGTTTTGCCAGTCGAATCCGGGGTGCTCTGGCCTCTCTTCGTGAGGTACATGGGGACGAAGCAGTTCTTCTTGTCGTTGCTCACATGCCCCAGCGCCCGATGATTCTTGAGGCTCTCAACAACCTTCCTGAAAAAGAGGAGATTTCATCAACAGTGACTCACAGCAAAGGTTCGGAGGAGGAGTGAAATGGCATCAGGTTCAGTTGACGTGCGCGTTGAAAATCAACTCGTTCGGTTCGTATGCCCTACTCCTATTGACCAAGAAAAGGTCGTCCAGATGGTTGGGGGTCAACGCAACAGCGGCGTGGTCATCAAAGTCCTGGACCGACCTCGAGCAACACTTGTGATTGACGAAGAAGGCAGAATCGTCGTTCATGGAACCCACCGTGTAGAGGCTGCGCGAGCTGCAGCGAAGGAACTCTTGCTTCGCCTCGGCATGGATGATGCTGGCCTCATGGCTGAGTTGGGTCCAGTCGTTACTTCGTTCAAGTACGAGCAATCCGTTAATCTGCAAGCCATCGCAGGTTCCTTCACATCAGGAACAACCGAATACGATGAGCGCCTTGGATGCACGATTCTTACTGATACACGACACAAACTCACGGTGCAAATATGGCCGAATGGAAAATGTATTGTCACGGATGCACGCCATCCTAACATGGTCGCTATGGCTGCTGTTTATTGGAAGAATCAGTTCACTGAACGTGGTTATTTCATCGACCAAATTTGAGGGATGAATATGACATATGACGGTCCAATTTTGGACAATCATTTCCACCTCAATCGTAAGGGTCGGTACTTGGATGCTGCGAGGGACTTTCAACGGGCAGGTGGGACCGATATCGTCCTTGTCCACTGCCCTGATTTTTCACAACCTCCCGAAACAAAAGAAGGCCATCGCACGGCTTATCAGGATACGATTGGCATGGCCGCTAAAGTTCGGAGTGAAGTTGGACTAGGGGTTCGTGTGGTTCTTGGACCACACCCTGCGGCCTTCGCTCACCAGTTTGAGAGGTGGGTCAGCGAAGATGAATCCTCTGGTGAAGAGAAGGCCATTACAAACTACCGTCATTCCATAGATGCTGCCTTGGAATTTATCGGAGAAGGTCAAGCCCATGCAATTGGAGAGGTAGGGAGGCCTCATTGGCCTGTTGAAGAGCGAATTTTAGACTTGTCAAATCTACTCTTGGACGAAACAATGCACCTAGCTGCGCAACAAGGGTTGCCGCTTCAGTTGCATGTTGAAGGAGAAAGCGATGCTACCTACCCTGACCTCGCTCAACGTGCCCAAAAACAAGGGATGGATCTCGTAAAACTTGTACGGCATTACGCTCCAGCAAACGTCGATGTCTCTGCGACTCACGGTTTGACGCCGAGTGTCCTCGTCGGAAAAGGGGCCTTGGAGGAATTAATGCTTTCATATGAGGCGTCCAGTCACGGATTTTTCCTCGAAACCGATTACATGGATGATTTACGAAGACCCGGAGCAGTTTTGGGTCCAAAAACAGTCCCGAAAAGAACCCTACAACTCGCCGCTGCAGGTCTTCCAGAGGAAGTTCTTTGGAATACCCACCAAGATCTTGCGCAACGAGTCTATGGTGCTGAATCCCCCTGACATTGGTTCTCCGTAAATCTACAATATTCCGGACTTCTGCTCCATCACATTCATGAAAGGGGGAGCCTACCCATAACCGGTGTGCACCTTGTATTCGACACGAAAGTTAACGCTTTTTGCCGTCATTATGCTCGCCATGTCCTTGCCGTTGACCGCTTCTTCACAAGTCCCTACGGGCCCGGGTGTTGAGATTGATTGCGATGATAAGAAGCCTAAGATCGATGTCCGTCCACCCAACAGCAATCCCGAGGTTCAAATTAAATGCACGTTGACAAATCCTTCATCATTTGAGGAGCAAATTAGTGTTGACAAAGAATGGGACGGCGTCGAGATTGAAATGACTCTTGAAGAAGATTCATTCACTATTGCCCCAGGAGAAGAAGAGGATTTCACCGTCACCTTTTCTGGACAAAGTCGGCTCGCAGCAGATTTATTGTACGATTTCACTCTCATTGCCACTGTGACAAATGTTGCTAATTTGGATTGGCCTGAAGCACTTGCTAGCAATGCTACGGTTGAAGGTGAACTGGGCATTGAAATGTTTGGAATGGTGGACCTCAGTGTTGCTGACAAGAGTACACGGACACTGAGTTCTGGCGAAGAAATACCTCTGACGTTCCAAGCACAAAATAACGGAAACAGCAACGACGATATCCGGATTGTCATCGAGAATCAAAACGAACTCGAAGAGGCAGGATTCACGTTCCCAGGCGGAGCAACACTTACGGTATCTGTTGAAAAGGGTTCAACTTCTGATACACTTGAATTCACCCTTCGTTCACCGTCAGATATTCCAGAAGATGTTCGTTATCAAATCACACTCCAGGCTTCAAGTGTAAACGATGACGACGCTACTCTTAGTGAAACCACCCTCAGTATTCAACTTGAAGCCAACACTGGTGCTGGCAGTCTCGGTGGAGGCCTTGAAGAGTTAAGTAAAGACGACGCAGTCCTCTATGGTGGAATCGCTGCAGCAGGATTGTTTGGCATCATTCTCATTGTGGCGCTGAGTAAAGCACTCCGAAAGCGTGCGGACTCGCAACCAATGTACGTCCCACCCGTTGATGTTGAAGACGAAGAAGAAACGGAAGCAGAATTCGACTTCGAGGATTTGGATGATCTCGACGATATGCTGGATGATGTTGATGATTTGGATGATGTCTTTGCAGACTTGTAATTCTAGCATCACTTTCGGCTAAATCACTAAGGTGGTCAACTGTTGCTCTAAGGGCCGTTTTCAAAGGCAACACTCAAAGGCTTGGTGTAGCGCACTACACCTGTTGGTCACGGAGTGTTTTCATGCTGAGTTTAGAAGGGAAAACAGCGTTTGTCTTCGGCGTAGCTAGCGAAGACTCCATCGCTTGGGCTATTTGTCAACAACTTGCTGCAGCAGGAGTTACACTCTATCTGGGATATCAGAAGCGATTCATGAGCCGCATTTTCCAATTGAAGGACCAACTTCCATCAATCGGAGGATTCTATCCTCTCGATGTTGCATCAGATGCGACCACACAGGAGTTCTTCGATGCCTTTGCTCAAGACCATCCCGGCAAGAAAGCAGATATTCTCATTCACGCCATTGGATTTGCCCCAAGAGCATGCTTTGACCGTCCGATTCTCTTTGTTGAAGGAGAGGATATCAATACGGCAATGACTATTTCTGCAAATTCGTTACAGCGATGTTTGAAACACGCCCTACCTTACTTGAATCCGGGTTCATCCACGGTAACATTGACCTATGCAGCCGCAAACCGATACGTCCCCAATTACGGTATCATGTCCATGGCAAAGGCTGCTTTGGAGTGCTGGACGCGTGAACTTGCATGCCATCTCGGCCCTGAAGGTCACCGAGTGAATGCCATTTCATCAGGGCCTATACGGACCATTGCAGCGGGAGGCATACCTGGGTTTGACCGAATCTTAGACCATGTTGAAGCCAATGCACCTCTCCGGAGAAACGTCAGTCAGCAGGATGTTGCTGGGGCAACACTTTGGCTTTCCAGTCCACTTTCTTCCGGAGTTACGGGCCAGTGCATTTACGTTGATGCGGGCTACTCGATTACGATGGTGCCGGAAAGCATCATGAATTAAGGTGAACAACATGACTATTACCACTCAAGACGGCAAAGCATGCGAGGGTCTTGAACAGGGCCCTTTTGAACCGATTGCGGTCGTGGGCGTGGGCGCTCTGATGCCTGATGCCCCGGACATTGACGCCTTTTGGCAGAACATCATTGAGAAAAAAATCAGTATTGCGCCCCTGCCTGAAGGGAGGTGGCCAGGGCCCGTCAATCACTTTTGGAAAGAAGGAGGCCCTGGGCAACACACCGAGGGATTCACCTACTCAAAAATCGGAGCTCTCGTCAAGGGCGATGAGTTCGACTGGCGCAGATGGCGTCAACCCCCTGGGACGCTCCCTCAGATTGACCCTTGTCAGCTATGGGCGGTCACAGTAGCGGCCGACGCAATTGAGCATGCGGGTTACGGTGCTGAGACAAAAGACATCGACCGCACCAAAACTGGAGTTGTTTTCGCGAATGCATTGGGTGGAGAAAACCGAAATCTCTCCAACATACGTGTTTGGTCAAACCACACGAAAGAAACCGCTATTTCTCACGGGATGCCTGCGGGGAATGCTGAATCCTTTGTTGCGAAGATCAACGAAGGAACGCCGCGTGTTGACGAAGACACCATGCCGGGGGAACTCGCAAACGTAGTTTCGGGTCGCGTCGCAAATCTTCTTGACTTGCAAGGGCCGAATCATGCCATGGATGCGGCATGTGCATCATCAATGGCTGCTGTTTTGGATGCGTGCAGATTGCTCCAAACCCGCCAAGTCGACGTGATGCTAGCCGGAGCAACAGACCGGACGATGGATCCAGCCACCTTCGCCAAATTCTCAGCCATCGGAGCGCTCTCTCCAACTCATTCATCTCCTTTTGATGCTCGCGCTAATGGATTTGTGATGGGAGAGGGTGCAGGCGTATTGGTCCTCAAGCGGTTGTCCGATGCAATCGAGTCAGGCGATGAAATTTACAGTGTGATCAGAGGTATCGGCGGTTCTTCTGACGGACGCGGTAAAGGCATAACAGCACCAAGCCAACGGGGGCAGATACAAGCTATCGCTCGGGCTTACAATCAAGCAGGTTATCCCGCATCTTCTGTAGAATTAGTAGAGGCTCATGGAACTTCAACAAAGGTTGGAGACGCTACAGAATTGTCAACACTATCCCGCCTTTGGACGGGTCTTGGTGGGACTGGAAAGGTAGCAGTTGGTTCAATTAAATCACAAATTGGCCACCTCAAGGCTGCGGCAGGAATTGCAGGAATCATGAAAACGGTCATGGCGTTGCATCACCGCACCATACCTCCAAGTGCAAATTTTGAAACTCCAAATCCTACAGTGGATTGGTCCAACATACCGTTTTTCGTACCGACCGAGGCGCTTGAGTGGCCCAGGCCAAGCGATAATCCCCGCCGTGCAGGGGTTTCCGCGTTCGGATTTGGAGGAACCAACTTCCACATCGCTCTTGAGGGATACGAACCTGATGTGCATCGCCCTCTTGCTTCAGAGTGGGAGATGCGCTGGAGCGCGTATTCTCGTTCTGCACCAAAGACTATGGCGGCATCAATCCTTGACGTCAACGCCACCCCGTCAATGAATCATGAAGCGTTGAAATCCATCGAAGGGGGCCTGCTCCTTCTTTCCTCAGCAAGTGTAGGAGGATTGAAGGATGCTCTTGCGACCTTAGAATTCACAGGCGCACGATTTGATGAAGATCCCCGTGGACGCAGACTGTCAGAAGCCCTTCAAACGGCGAGTCAATCCTATGATGCAAAGGCCGATGCTAGAATGGCCCTTGTCGCAACATCTTGGGCCGAATTTGACAAGCGTGTAGGCTTGGCTCTCAAGGCGATGGATGATTCTGAAAAGTGGGGATTCCTTCAATCACAAGGCGTTCTCATCAGTTCTGAACCTTCATTGCCTGCTGAGGCAAAGGTTGCTCACATGTATCCCGGTCAAGGAAGCCAATATGTTGGGATGACCAACGACCTTGTCAAACGCTTTTCACCTGCTGCCTCGGTTTGGGAACAAGCCGACATAACGATGGTTGATGTGTTGGACGGAGAGTCACTATCCAGTTTTGTTTTGAGAGATTCCTTAAACGCTGAAGAACGAGCAGAGGCTGAGCACAAACTGAAGCAAACTGAGTATACTCAACCAGCCATGCTTACAGCTGACCTCGCCATTGAACGCACCCTGAATGCGTTCGGGCATCACCCTGACATGGTCGCTGGCCATTCCCTTGGAGAATATGCGGCCTTGATGTCTTCGGGAATCTTGGACATGGACGGCGCTCTCAGAGCTGCTGCAGCCCGTGGCACAGAAATGGGCTCGGTTGAAATTGACGACAAAGGACTCATGGCAAGCGTAACTGCTCCATATGAAGAGGTTGCAGCAATTTTGGAATCGACTGAAGGTTACGTCATCGCAGCCAACAAAAACTCGCCTAAAATGACCGTAATTGCAGGAGAAACAGAACCTGTTCGGGCAGCCATGGCTGCCTTTGAATCCAAGGGATTCAACAGTGTTGAACTCGCAACATCTCACGCCTTCCATTCTCGCATCGTCGCTCCTGCAAACGAGCCATTGCGCCGGTTCCTAGAGGGGCTAGAAATTCGCTGGCCTAGCATTCCAATTACGGCAAATGTGGACGGAAGTTTCTATCCGATGGACGGAGCAGACTCGAAGGCTGGAATTTTGAACCAACTTGCTCCTCAAATGGCCTCTGCTGTTGAATGGACCAAGCAAATTGAAACCATGTACGATGCAGGAGGGCGTGTTTTCCTAGAAGTTGGGCCAAAACGTGCTCTGACTATGTTTGCCATGCAAATTCTAGAGGGCCGCCCACACGTACCCATCATGTCAAATCACCCTAAACAAGGTGGTATTGCGACATTCCTGACAGCGTTGGGGGCGCTTGCGCTTGCCGGACGTCCACCTCAATGGCCGGATTCTAATTCAGAAGTTTTGAGTGAAGCCTTCAGGGCTGGGCCAATTGAAGCTCACCAAGAACAGGTAACAGCGACCGGAGCATCCTCGGCTGATCTTGAATCTCTCCGCGTCAGGGCAAGACCTCTACCAAACAACGGTGGCTCTCCAATCGCACCAGTTCAATCCATAGTTCAACAACCTGCGGTTGACAGCGAGTTTGCTCTTGAGCGAGCAATTCGTGCTTATGTCGGCGACCGGATTGGAACGTTCAGCAATTATCCCGCATCGTTCTGTCACGGGCACGTTATGCTTCGTGAAGGCTTGGGCTTGAATGAATCTTCCATTCAACAAGTGATTTCAACACTGGCTGCAGAAGCAGAAACCGATGGTGAATACGATGCAAGCCAGGCAAAAACAGCCGGCGACCTGGCTCGTTGGGTGCGCATGCCCCCTCCTTCATGGACGCCAATGTCTACCGTCACTGCCCCTGCTCAATTGCACCACCACCACATCGTCCAAACAACTTCTGCAGTGCACTCTCGCTCAGGTTCACCGAGAGATGTTGACCCGTTCGTAATCACTGGAGTCTCCCTTGGACTGCCCGGTATGGACCGAGTCTTTTCAGAAGATACATTCGAGAAACTTGTACGAGGAGAAACATGCATCAGTGAGGTTTCTGATGAGTATAAACAACGACTGTTGGATAAGAACATTGTACGCTTGATCAAAGGACGGGACGGCTCGGTGAATATGGACCAAGCAACCGTATTCGGGGACATCCCTCAACTTGCAGGAATCAAAGGTGCGTTTGACCTCTCCGAAGAGTTCGGAATTGACCCGAAAGCAGTCTTGGCTTGGGATATCAGCACTCAGTTGTCGGTTGCAGCTGGATTACTAGCACTTCGTGACGCAGGTATACCGCTAACTCCAGTAGAACAAGTCGGAAAGGGTGGACTTCGACTCATTCGGAACTGGCAGGTGCCACAAATCCAACGCGAACGAACGGGTATCGTCTTTTCATCGTGTTTCCCAGGCTTGCAGATGGCTTCAAAACATGCAAAAACCAATGGAGACGACGGCGAAGGACGGTTTGACCGTCGATATCTCTTCCAAGCCCTCAACATGGGGCATTCACAATTTGCCCAATACACCGGAATTCGTGGACCCAACACAACGATCAATCTTGCATGCGCATCGGCTACAGCAGCTTTTGGTGTTGCTGAGGACTGGTTAGAGAACGACAGAGTTGACCGCGTTGTCATCATAAGTGCAGACGACGTAACCGGTGACGACCTTTGGGAATGGATCGCAGGTGGATTCGCAGCATCTGGTGCGGCAGCAACCAACAATGTCGTTGAGGAAACGGCTTTACCGTTTGACCGACGACGCAATGGGCTCATTTTGGGTATGGGTGCTGCTGCGTTTGTTGTTGAACGTCATTCTGAAGCCAAGCAACGTGGTGTTCAGCCGATTGCAGAATTCCTCGGCTCAACAACAGCAAACTCTGCCTATCACGGAACTAGGCTGGATGTTGAACATGTAGGTGAAATCGTCAACGGCTTCATCACTTCGATGGAACAAAGGTGGAGCATTGATCGTCATGAAATTGCTCCCAAGACGGTCTTCTTCTCTCACGAAACCTACACTCCGGCACGTGGTGGTTCTGCTCAATCCGAAGTCAAAGCACTCCGAGAAACCTTTGGAGAATCTACAGATAAGCTCGTCATTGCCAATACTAAAGGATTCACAGGACACCCAATGGCGGTAGGTATTGAAGACGCAAGCATGTTTTATGGAATGCTCACTGGGCGTATTCCCCCGATTGCTAATCACAAAGAACAGGACCCCGAATTAGGTGATTTGAATCTTTCAAAAGGTGGCGACTACCCTGAACTTCAGTATGGTCTTCGTTTTGCAGCAGGGTTTGGTTCACAAATTGCACTTTCGCTGGTTCGTCGTTGGCCCATTGAAGGTGAGCGAATCAACGGGGCAGTCTTGTTGGCTTGGGCCAGGAACCTTGCGGGAACAGATGACGTAGTGATGCGGGTCCTTCAGAATAAACTCGTAGCATACGTCAATGGTGATGACAATCTCCATGGCGGGGTGCAAGGAGATACTTGGCAACCTACAGAGGACTGGGAGGGTAAACCCTCCATTCAGCCTGAAGTAGTTGCCCCTTCTCCAGCCTCCGTACCCGCTCCGAGTCCCGTGGCTGCACCAACCTCTCCATCCTCTCCGGCAGTCGCTGCCCCGATTGCAACCGATGAATCCACCGTTCAAACGGTGATTGATGTCGTTGTGACTCACACTGGATATCCGTCTGACTTCATTGAGTTGGACCAAGATTTAGAGGGCGAACTCGGTATTGATACCGTCAAACAAGCGGAAATCATGGCGGAGATCCGAGAAAAGTTTTCTCTTCCAGTTGATGAAGATTTCATCCTATCAGACTATCCAACATTGAATCACATGATTTCATACATTCAACAGATGACTGGCGGCGCAGTTCCTGCCCCAACCCCTCCTCAACCGGTCGCTTCTGCTCCAGTTGCTGCTAAGGAGGTTATTCCGGACATCAAACCAGTGGCTTCGCCCGCATCGGTAGTAGATGACGCATCCATGCGAGACATTGTGGTTGAAGTTGTCGTTGAACATACAAAGTATCCAGCCGACTTCATTGAGTTGGACCAAGATTTGGAAGGAGAACTTGGCATTGATACCGTCAAACAAGCCGAAATCATGGCGGATATCCGAGAACGGTTTTCTCTTCCAATCGATGAAGACTTTGTTCTCTCAGATTATCCGACCTTGAACCATATGATGGGTTACATCCAGATGATGCAGGGGGGGGCTGTCTCAACGCCAAAGCCAATTCCCGCACCGGTAGCATCACCTGAACCAACTCCCGCTCCAGCAGTATCCGTTGAGTCTACTCCTGCTCCTGTTGAGGTTGTCACCTCAGCGCAGCCGCCAGTAGCAACAGGGACAAATCCCGACATTGAAGCAGTTCTCATCGAAGTTGTCGTTGAGCATACTGGTTATCCTGCCGACTTTATTGAAATGGACCAAGACCTAGAAGGTGAACTTGGTATTGACACCGTCAAACAAGCGGAAATCATGGGGGATATCCGAGAACGGTTCACGCTTCCAGTCGATGAGGACTTTGTTCTCTCTGACCACCCAACTTTGAACCATTTCACTGCCTACATCGTCAAAATGACGGGTGGCGCATCTTCAGATGCTCCTCTACCGGCTGAACGAACTGAAGAGTCCCCAGCAACTCCAGATGAACACTCCGGAGTATCTTTGGGAACTCGACGCTGGCAGGTTGAAGTTGAAGACTGCACTGGTATTCCAGCCCCACTTTCCATTGACGGCACCGTCGTTGTCACCGATGATGGATGGGGGATTGCAGAGGCCTTCTGTCAACGTATGGATGCCCGTGGGCTCCATGCGGTCCGTGTTGGGTTTGAGAGTCGTATTCGTGACCCATCCGTTCTTGATGAAGGTGGACGAACCGTCTACAGAGCAGACCCAGAGCAACCCGAGCACCTCGCATGGATATGTGAACAACTCAAGGCAACATCCATTGGGGCCCTGATTCACATGGCTCCGATGAAAATCGCATCGGCTCAATGGGAGGAAGATACGATACCATCCTCACAAATTGCTCTAGCTGGTCACGGTTGGTTTGCGTTACTCAAAGAATTGGATCACCATCTTTCCGACCAAAAGCCAGCCATCATTGCCTCTGTTACCGCTATGGACGGCCGGCATGGAAACATTGGAGAGCGATTCAATTCCATTCAGTGTGCTGCCTCAGGCGTGACCAAATCCTACGCCTTTGAGCGACCGGACTTGCGGTGTAGAGCAATTGACCTTCATCCGGATATCCTTTTCGAAGATGTAGAGGCTGCAAAGCAAATTGAACATGATCTGTTCGAACTTGGCGGAGAGGTCGAAATTGGTTTGGACCGAGATGGGCGACGATGGGCTCTTGTTGCATTTGCCGAGAATCTTGTGGAAGACACCAAATCCTTGACCAAGGAAGATACTTGGCTGGTTTCTGGCGGTGGCTCGGGAGTTACTGCCGCATCGGTCATCGGTGTTGCACAAGCCAGTCCAAATGCAGGGGCGCACTTCATTCTCCTCGGACGTTCGTCGTTAATTGAATCAACACAATCGTGGATTGGTTGGACCAATGAGCAACTTTCAGAAGAAAAGAATGCACTACGAGAACGCCTAGTTGAAGGTTCGGAGAATGGCAAAGTGACCATGGTTGAATGGAACTCTTCGTGGCAGAAGTTTACCCGCAGCATGGATGTTTACATCACGATTGACACCATTCAACAGACTGGTAATACGGCGGAATATCGTTCCGTGAATGCCATGGACCATGAGGCTCTCGTTTCTCTCGGAGAAGGACTTGAATCACCCATTACTGGAATCATCCACGGTGCTGGATTGGAAGACTCTAAACTTGTGAGCGACAAATCTCATGAGATCTTTGACAGAGTTGTGCGAGTGAAAGTCGATGGATGGCGAGCACTTCTTGGTGCAGTACAGGCTTCTGGCCGAGACTATCCGGAGTTTGCAGCATGTTTCACAAGTGTTGCCGGCCGTTTCGGCAACGGTGGGCAAACTGACTATGCAGCGGCTAATTCTGTTCTTGATGCAGAGATGTCACGGCTCACTGCAAGTTCCTCATGCCGAGCAGTAGCCATCGGATGGACCGGTTGGAGGGATGTTGGCATGGCCACACGTGGTTCGATTGAAGCCGTCTTTGAAGCGGCAGGAATTGAAACGCTCTCGGTTGAAGATGGCGTCAAGATCTTCGTTGATGAAGCTCTTCGTGGTGGAAAGCGAAGAGTTCTTGGTTGCGGCTCTCTCGGTCTTATGGACCGATTTGACTCGTTCAGGGAGGCTCCGTTGAAATTGCCCCCTGGTATGGCCGGAACCATTGCTGACCCTGCCCGCTTTCCTTTCGTTGACAAGGTATTGAGTCTAGTAGAAGGTTCCCACATGACGACGCAATGCACGCTTTCGGTCGAAGACCATCCCTTCCTGACCGACCATGCGATTGACGGTGTCCCTTACCATCCTGGTGTTATGGCGCTTGAGATGTTTGCACAAAGTTCCCTTCTTTTGCGCCCATCAACCTGCTTAGCAGGCTTTGAAGGGGTCACGTTTGGTCTGCCTGTTAAACTGATGAAGGGGCCAATGACGGTTCGTGTTATCGCCCAACTTGACCGTCAAGAAGATGACATGACATGGATAAAGTGTTCTTTAGTTTCGGACCTGACCAATTCCAAAGGGGAAGTGTTCGGTGAACGAGAACACCACGTTGCGACCGTGAGATTGGTAGAAAAGTGCGAAGACCTTTGTCCATTCCTGCAACGAGAGGTCGATGAACTACCGGCGATTGGAATTCCCCCCTCTGGAGAACTCGTCCAAAATCCAGCGTTCATTTACATGCGCTATTTCCACGGAGCACGATTCCAATCGCATGGGGGCGTGTTGCGAGGTGTTGGTGACGAAGATATGCCCGGAATTGACGGACTGGCGTTGATGCGACACCAGCTCCCTCTTACGGACCAATTCTCTCGTGAAGCCGAAGGAGAAGCCGTTCTATTGGAGGCCCTTCCAATGCTGATTGAAGCCGGTTTCCAAAATGCAGGCTTGGTCGCAATGGAGTCTAAAGGCTTCAGCAGTCTACCGGTTGGTATTGGATGGTCAACCATGCTTCGTGTGCCCGAGAACGATGAAACCCTTCGTCTAAGAAGCATACAAATCTCCTCTGATGATGAAGGTGTTACGGTTCATGATGTTGTCATTGTTGGTGATGATGATGCCCCGATTCTGGCGATGAAAGGCTTGAGGCTGAAGGCTATGGCTCCAGTTGCAGACGAACAGAAATTTGAATTCAATCGCTAAATGGTGAGGCTATGGAATCCGATGTCGTTCTCCTCGATGTCCCTCTATCTTTTTCAAAACACGTACGGGTTTATTCAATGCCAATCCGCCATTTGGAATGTGGTGATGTCCCGCTTGCAAATGCGGACGAGGTAGCGACCTTTTCAACTTCAAAGCGAAACGATGAGCATCTTAGTGGACGGTGGTTGTTGGGTCATTGTCTCGGGCTGTGGGGTGTTAAGGATCTGTCCGTACTCGATATTGTACGTGACGAGCACAGAGCGCCTCGGGTCGTGTTTTTACAAGGAATGTGGCTAAACACTCCGCTTCCTTCGTTTTCTATCTCGCACAGTAATGGCCATGTCTTCCTCGCTTTATGTGAGTCTGAATTTGATATTGGTTTTGATGCTGAACCTGCTGAACGCTCTCTTGCTTCAAATGCCTTTGATATGATTTCCACAGGGTTGGAATTGGAACAATTACGTCTGAATCCCGATTCATCAATGATGTTGTGGACAAGCAAAGAAGCCGTACAAAAAGCAATGCGAAAAGGCATGCATCTAAATCCGAGGAAAATCAAAATTTCAATTGGAGATTTAGAACAACATATTTCAATTGAAAAATCAATTATTCAATTGGGGAATTGGATTCAAAACGGGTATCAAATGGCTCTCGCTCTTCGTCCAAAACCATCGGCGTTGTTGACCGCTGAGGAGCGCTTGTTAGAGTCCACTCGCCTCGCTATGCTTGACCGACCTGATTGGGG
>JABJFP010000247.1 GCA_018662715.1 Methanobacteriota archaeon
AGTGAAGTCATGGAAGCATGGGATGTCATCGTTTTGGGAGACGGCCCGGCAGCATTGCATGCTGCCGCCGAGGCTGCAAAAGAAGGAGCCAACACGTTGTTGATGTCAGCGACAGGGCTTGGAGAACCTGGAATGGCCCCGCTTACTGGACTTTCAGCCTCTCTTCAAGAGTCCAATAACCGCAGTCATCGCGAGGATACTATCCGTTGTGGTGAATTTCTTTCTGATCAAGACATGGTGTCAATAACTACAGCAAAGGCGGTTAAGATCGTTGACTTGCTTGAGCGCCGAGGCTTGAATTTCCGCAGAGATGCACAAGGCCTTCCTATGGTTCGGAAAGCCCTTGGGCATTCACAACCAAGAAACGTTGGTGCAGGAAGTACCACCGCTCGTGAATTGCAACAAATTAGCGAAGAACAATGCATGCGCCATGGAGTCATACGCAGAGGCGACCAAATCCCCCTCACGCTGGTTCACAACAATCAAACCGTAACCGGGATAATCGCCCTTGACATGGTAAACGGACGCCTCATTGGCTTACAATCCAAAGCTGTCATCATCGCTGACGAAGGCTTTGACGGCGCATATACAAGCGGAATTTCTGGCTTGGGTATGGACATGGCCTTCAGGGCTGGCGTCCCACTGCGAGACATGGAGTTCGTCATGAAGCACCCTCTCGTCATCAAGGGGACCAACCTCTTCCTTCCTCTCGACCTTCTCTCCGACGGAGCACGAGTCCACGAAGGAAGCGGCGCCCCGATTGAAGTCAACTCGATGAGTCCAATTGAGGCTTGCGCAGCGATTGAAGCGGCAGTCCAACCTGTTCTTGATGCAAGGGAAATGGGTTCCAACGCCGCATGGTGGGGGTCAATCTTCCGTCTTGTCCAGCAACGAACTGGTATTGACATGAATCGTCAAACCGTTGCTCTTGAGCCTCTAGCGGGCCATACAATTGGTGGATTGCCGGTGGACCTTAACGGCCGATGCGTCGTTAACACTTGGGCTCGCTGGTTCACTGGGCTTTACGCAGCGGGCGATGCAGCCTGTACGGGAATGCATGGGGCAGCCGCCCTACCGGGTAACAGGATGCTTGACGGATTATGCTCTGGACTTGCAGCGGGGGCTCATGCTGGCCAATGGGTCAAAGGCCGTACCTTTGGCTCCCCAGATGCACTGACATCCTCTCTTGAACAATCATCTGCAGACCTTTCAGCAATGCTCGGGGACGGAGAAGGGACACATGTTGTTCGTTGTGGGACCGTAATGGCCTCAGTTCGTGCAGCACTTGCCGCAACTTCGGACTACACGCACGATTCCCTTAGCAACCTTTTGACTAAACTTGAATCTGCTTCGGTCGCTGCAGAGTCGATACATCTCGACCAGGCTTCGCTCATCGCTAATACGAACCTCTTAGAAATTTTCAGAACACAAGCGTCGGTACGAATGCTCATTGCATCAACTCAATCTGGAATGGCACGCAAAGAGTCAAGAGGAACATTCCAACGAAGCGATTTTGAATCATCAAATGAAGACCTTCTTCACCACAACACGGTAGACCACCTCGGGTCAATTGGAACCCTTGCTCTCAAGAAAGGAGAGGGTGGGCACTGGGTACTTCCTCCACAATGAAGAAAGACATCGTAGTTCTCGCTTGAGACAATGGTGACCCTCTTTGATAATATCCTGCGGGGTGAAATCCCTTCTCACTTTGTTTCAGAAGGTGAACAATGGTTTGCCTTTCTTGATATATTCCCTCGGCGGTCCGGGCATACCTTGGTCATCCCACGGCGCAGTGTACGACGGCTGAGTGAACTGAATTCGGACGAACGCGGGGCATTGATGGAAGGGGTTGCTGATGTGCAACAGATACTCGGACGACATTTTTCCACTTCTGACTTCACCGTTTGCATCCACGACGGCCCACTGGCGGGACAAGAAGTTCCCCACGTTCACATTCACGTCATCCCTCGTACAGAGGGTGACGGTGGGGCGACTTTGATGGCGATGTGGCCCCCACAAAGCGCAGGAGAACCAAACCACTCGGAACTCGCACGCCTATCTTCCGATTTACAAGGAGGGAGCAAGTAATGGCCACGATTGTCACTGAAGAGGAAGAGTTGGTACACAACGGGGAAACACTCCCCATCCTTTCTTCTTCGGCTAAAAACATGCGAATGGACAAACTTCTTGCTACGCCCCTTCCAACATATGATTCAACAATCCCGGGTTCGTATTTCTGGACGAAGGTGGCGTTTTGGATGTGCAGGCGGGTTGCAGCCATCCAATTCAGGACCACATCATCTACCCGTGAAGCGCCATTGGAAAAAGGCGGCGGCGGCTCAATGTGTTGCGCTTGGCATACCAACGGTCTCATGGACCCACTGGGGGTTTTTCTTCACCATCCGAAAGAATTTGTTGTTGGCGGAAGGCACGATCTTGTGACTCGCCCTCTTCTGGGTTGGTGGACACGAAAACTTGCCGTACAGCCAGTTGTGCGTAAAGCAGAATTGCTCCGAGGTGGATGCACGGAAGATGAAGCACAGCACATCAACGGCCGGTCGCTTCTCGCCCTTGCCAGCGGAATCACTCACGGGTTTGGCTGCGTTCTCTTCCCCGAAGGAACGAGCCACGATAACTCGCACATGATACGGTTCCGAACCGGACCGTTTCGAACTGTTCTAGCAGCCGCAGCCCTCGCAAAAGCAAATGACCTCCCCATGCCAACGCTTCTTCCTGTAGGATTGCATTACCGTCGTCGTGAATATTTCCGAACCGACAAATACATTGAGTTTGGAGAACCCCTTGCTCTACCAGAAGAAAGCATACCCGATGAGTTAGTAGAGGCAGTCTCCAAAGGCAGTTGGGTGGAACCTCCTGCAGAAATAGTGTTCGCAGTTCGTGACAAACTCCAAGAAAAATTACCGGCATTTACCGCACATACCGACTCATGGGAGGAGCATCGAGGCGTTCACCTTCTTGCCCATGTTGAGGCCAGAATGAACAATACTCCGCTTGCTACATGGCAGGATGAAGTTCACGCTGCACGTGTCGTAAAAAATAAAATGAGAACTCCCTCAAATGCACTTCCTCCACTCCCCTTGGAAGGGGTGCGCATTGCTGATGCAACCGTAGCTGCCGAAATTTTAGAGAACCAAGGATTGGACGGGCGAGACCTCAATTCAGCGGGCAATGGATTGCGCCGTGCAAATCCACTTCACATCGTGCCAGTGTTCCTACGAACCCTTCTCTTTTTGACGTTCCTTCCATTTTCTGTAACCTCGTTGGGATTCCAGGTTGCCTTGGGCCGCCTTCTTGGCGATTCAACCGACGAAGGGCAGGATGCTCGGACGAGTTATCAGTTCCTGGCAGCATTCTTCGGGTCACTCCTCGTTTGGCCCCTTATTGCAGCATTGTGGCTTGGGGCGGCATTCATGTTCCATGAATCTCTAACCTCACTTGTAGGATTTGATTGGCGAATTGCTCTTGGCGAATCGGGTATGCTTCGTTTTGTTGCAGCGAGCCTGGCATACCTTGCCCTTTTCCCGGTATTTTGGTTCAGTGGCAAAACATTCTCGTGGACGTGGGATGATTACGTCGACTCTCGTAAAGCATGGCGACGACGATGGATGAAGGGCGACGACCGACAAAACCTCACTCGGCTATTGAAAAACCTCCTTGAGGCAAACGAAACCGTGACGAATTCCTAAGGGTTCGGTTCAAACGGGAGGAAGTCCTCGGATGTTCCATGACGCCTGAAGAAGTATCCGATCAACTCAAGCAGTGGTTTACTGAAGAGCGCCTAACTGCAAAGGCACAAAACGATCCAAGGGCTAACGCTCACTTTCTCGTTCGGTATCCTGGTGGAAAGCAAGGGCACATGTTCGCCGTAGTGATTCCAAAAGGCAGAGACCTTGTCGCGGTATCAAGCATGACTCGAGTTGATGAGGGCCAACAAAAAGAAATGAAGGAGCACATGGATGATGAAGAAAGTGACTGGAGTGAATGGATTCATGAAAGCAGACTTCATTTGATTCGCTCTGGCGTTGATTGGGTGGTTCACATGGGACATCAAGAGGAAAAGAAACCAGGTCCAATGCAGGCGTTCAACGTGAGTTTACCTATTTGGTTTGACGGATTAAGCAAGAACGAATTCATGAACAGTCTACGCAAACTTTGGCTCGCGAAACTTGCTCTTATTCACGAAATTAAGTATTCTTACGGCCCAGGTGTTGGAAAACCGGGTCCCGTAGACGATTGGAAGAAGGCTAAAAGCGGACAAAACCAGCCTCCAATGGATGTCAGTGAAACGAACACGCCACAAGTTGAATACGATGAGAAGATGTCATTTGGTTCAGGATTTGACCCATCAGAATGGGCTTGATTCGTTCAACTCCTATGCGACTCTTTCTCGCTTGAAAACGGGCCACTGGGCTTTGATAAATAAGACCGAAAGGGGACGCGGTTAAGTAGGAAGACACACACCGTTTGACTGTTCTTTCACTAGAGGTGGCCATATGAATCAAAAAACAAAGTCAATCAGCCTTGCATCCCTCATGGTATTATCCGTCATGTCCGGCTTGCTTATGGCAAGCGTCAGCGTCGCAGCAAGCACAGTCGTCATTACCGAAGCCGTCCAAATTGTTGACGGAGGGGCCTCGTCTGATGCACAAGCATCGGTAGGCTCTGACAGTTCAGGAAACGTTCACGTTGTTTGGACTCGAAACAATCAACACCTCTACTATTCGATGCTCTCGCCTCGTGGAGAAACGCTCATTGATGCCACACAGATAACCAACCCGGGCCTCCACAAGATTTGGCATCCGGACATGAAGGTGGATGAGCTTGACCGAGTTCACGTTGTATGGGCTGACAAATCGGGCCAACACGCCATCATGTACACAGCCCTCAATCCTTGGACTACACCAATGGACGGTTCCGCATCTGATGATGGGACCATTACCGCAATTGATGACACCATCATTGAACGCCGCTCCCAAAATCGAGATTGGCCAGCCCTAGATATCGACAGCCAAAACAACATCCACATTGTATGGGAAGACAACTATGATCAACTTGGTAAATTCTTCAATCAACCTCAAATTTACTACTCAATGATTCAACCTGTTATTGCATCCGGTGCTATCGTCACCTTGTTTGATGACACACTCCTCACGCCCATCATTGGACACAAAGGGCACCCAGACGTCGTCGTAGACGCTAACGACTACGTCCAAATCGCTTGGGACGATACTCGAGGAGGTAAAGTCGAACTTGCCTTCATCGTTGACACCTCAGGTTCAATGTACACCGAGTGGGCAGATATCTGCACAGTCGTTTACGGAGGCAACTTTGCATCCGGAAGTTACTTCCAAGGAATCAAGCCTATGCTTGAAGTAGCAAACATGACCGTATACGAAACCATTTACGGACTTGGTAACACACTACCTGGTGCTGCTAGTTCAGGAAACTGCCAGGGTTACAACCAAAATGCAGGCCCACGAACCACACCTCTTGGCCAAAATCCCGGTGATAATTCCGGTGGTATTCGCAAACTTCCAGGCACAGTTTACAACGGCAACACTTACTCCGGATATTCTGGAGAAGATTGGGGTCCCGGTTCAAACTGGGCTTGCCTCTCTTGGAAAGACGCTCAAGGAAACGTTCCAGGGAACCCACCAACCGGTGACGACCACCGATGGAACCCAAACGCGACAAAGATCGTCATCCCAGTTTCCGATGAAGGGCCGAAGGACGGAGATCCGTCCCAACAAGCCGATGACAAAGCTGCGATTCAAGAAGCACACGACAACTGTCTCCTTGCAGGCGTTATCCCAGTCGGACTTTACGGACAAGGATACGGTGGAGCGGGTAACATTCAATCTCACTTCATGGACTTGGTCCAGTGCCCAAACGGCATTGTCTCCACGAACACCCGTAACTGCCCAGGAAACACACTCGCAAACACCGATTCCGGTGGACAAGCATACGAGTTCCCTTCAGGAAGCGGTACGAACCAAATGGCCCTCCTCGTCGAAGCCATGGTCTATATCTCTACCAACAACTCACGTGAAATCTACATGACGGTACTTGACCCGTATGCGAAGATGAACAACGACCCTACGTTCGTTCCGGGAGAAAACGGACACTCCGTTAACGGACAAACCTACGTTGAAGACACAGGCCCAGCTGCTGAAGGACATTTGGTTGTCGTGAATGACACCCGTGTAACCATCGATGACGCATACTCCTTCCACCCCTCCATTGGCGTAGACATGCAAGGAAACACGCACATCGCTTGGATGGACGGACGTGATTACGGATTCGAGAAGGATACCAATTACGAAGTCTACTACACAAAACTGCGACTTCAGGGTGCTGGTATCTGGGACGGTGCTGAACAAGGATTGTCCACCTACGCCATCAAGAAGATTAACGATATCGCTATCTCCAACGTTGAAGGAAAGAACGGACTGCCGCCAGCATCTCCTTATGCAGGAAATTCAGTCTTCCCATCATTACTTACCGATGATCAGAACAATGTCCACATCGCTTGGGTTGATTCAGGAAACACCTCAGCGAATGAGGAAATCATGTATGTACGTCTTAATCAAACGGATTTGACTGGGGACGGCCTTACAGCCCTTGACCCGTGGGAGGCTATACCAGTAACCTCTTGGAATTCGAATAAATTGGGGCCCAACAGTGGGCGTCAGCCGAGCATCGGAATGCCTCCAGCCTTTTCCAATGATTTGGGAAGTGGAGCTCACATTGCTTGGTCCGATACGAACAAGTGTGGTGCTGATGGAAACAACAACCGATTCACAATCTGTTACTCTCACGTACTTACAGGACAAGTAGACCTTGACTACGAAGAAGGCGAGACCTTCTATCACGTGATTGAACCCGGAGAGCAAACCATCTACAACATGACGATGAACAATTCTACACCTGGGCCGAAGGACTTGGTTGCAGATACCTACGGATTGAACATTTCCGGTGTTCCATTGAACTGGACCGCCAATCTCTACTTTGCTTCCAACCATTCAAGCATCTTCCCGGATACTCCAATTTTCCTTGAAGGTGGAGAGGACATCCGCTTCTACATGCGTGTGCAAGCTCCGTCGATCTACCAGGCAAATGGAGACGAACTTGGTGAGATTAAGGTCACTGCACAATCCTACAAGGACCCAGCAATTCAGAACGACATTACCACTCTTACATTGATGGACGTAGTTCACGGAATAAACCTGGATACATCCCACAGTATGGCTGATATTGAACAAGGCCAAACGGCAATCTTCTCAATCACGATTACCAATACAGGAAACGTCAATGACGCTTTCGTGTTCTGGGATTCGAACAGTTTGGAAGGGCAGCAAGAATGGCTCTTGCCGTTCGGATGGCAGATTAATTTCCCAACACGGGTAGAACTTGACCCGGGACAGTCTGTAACCAAGAACTTGGAAATCAGCGTTCCAACCACCGAAGACCCAGGGGCCTTCGTGGTTTATGTCAAGGGCTGGTCTGAAGGTGAGCCGATTAAGTCAGTAGAGAAAGGAACCTACGATATTCTTGAATTGAGTGTCTTTGTATCCATACGTTCAACTGGAAACATTGAATTTGAAATCGATGATACAAGTACATACGTCTTGCCTGGAGAATGCGCAACATACGATATTGATGTGACCAAGAATTTCGATTCCGGAGACCTTGTCTTCGTGACACCAGGTGCACCCGAAGTAAAGCCAGACGGCATTAACATGGATGCATGGACCATTGAGAACTGGGTTGTTGATGTCGACTTCACGGATGCCTCAAACAATCCAGACGCAGCCCTTGGAGTACCTCTTCCTTGGACCATCTCAGGCGGAGATGAATCCGTGACAAAGTCAGTTAGTGTCGATGTGTGCGCTCCAAGCAATGCAACAGCAGGCCTTGGGCCAGCTGTTACGGTCAAGGCTTACCTAGAAGGGTACCCGCGTATTTCGGATTCCGTCATCTTATCCACTAATGTCATCCACGAATATGTTCTGGATGCGGGTATTGACCCTGATGTCGGATTAGAAATTGATGTCAACCCCGGCGACCAAATCGCCTTGCCGATCACTGTTGCAAACGATGGAAACGGGCCGGACCGATTTGATTTCCGCCTTGCTCGTGTGACGGATGCCTTTGGCGTTGATGTCATTTGGGATATTGACATCCCTCGCGATGGTTTGATGGAACTTTCGCCCGATACCTACCAGGCGTTTGAAGTTCTCATGAACGTTCCAAACAAGGTTGACGCTGGCGAATATACCGTCGTCCTCCAAGCATATTCAGAAGAAGCCTATCCCGACTCAAGCGGACGAGAAACTCGTCTACGTGATACCATTGAAATGTCTGTCACCGTGAACGAATTCCATGACATGCAAATCTCAATGGACCCGAGGGTAGACAACGCAGTCAAGACATCTGCACCAGGAAAGATTGTCCGATACACGTTCAATGTCACCAACAACGGAAACGTCCCCGATGTCCCATCCATGAACAACCACACTGCACAACGTGACGGTGATGAATTGGTCTGGCAGACCCTTCCAGGCATGAACATGCTTGATGGGTGGAGTGTTGAGTGGTACATGCTCAAGCAAATTAGTGCTGATGTCGTTATCGAGGAAGCATGTGTAGAGGAAGTATCGACTGCCTCTTCATTCCCTGAAGACACCTGCGTTTACTTGACTGACTTGAACGAGTACCGCCTCCCTGAGATGGCTCCATATGAAGTTGCATCAGTTGTTGCTGCTGTGTCCATCGGAACAAATGCGAAACTTGACACCCGAAACCTCGGTTTGAAGGTGGTTTCAATGCACGGAAACATGGAGAACAACGGCGACCATGATGATTCGCCAGAATGGAGCGGAGATGACTTTGACACCAACGAATTCATTGTCACACTTCGTCTACGTGCTCCAAATTTGGAAATTAAGGAAATCATCACTCCGCCATCTTACAGCAGCGAAGTAGACTCCACCATCCCGATTGGTATCATTTTGCAGAACACCGGAAACGTCCACGCAACGAACATTGAAATCGTTCTCTGTGAGTACGACAAGGTCAACGATCAAGACACCATCAAGGAAATTCGCAAGAATGGCTGTGATGAAGAACGCATCGTCATGCGCCAAGTTGTTGGAGCACTCTTAGCCCCAGATGCTACCGAGGATGCAAAGGAAATCGAACTTTACCTCCTCTACCCTGTTAGTGCAGGAAGCAAGGGCGTCTATGTTGTGGTTGACCCAATGAACGAAATCGTCGAGTCTGATGAACGTGACAACGTGAAAGCCGTTGGAGAAGCTCTTGAATCTGACAGCCCGTTCTTCGACGTGGCTGGCGAAGTGATTGGAAAGACAGCACTGCCGTTTGCAGTGATCATTCTTACCGTCGCTCTGCTCGGCGTGGTTTACCTTGTTGGTAAAGGCCGCCGTGATGATGTCAACAAGCGTCTTGCAGAACAGTCGTCGCTTGTCTCGGTTCTTTCCGAAGAAGACGTCTAAGGATCTAACAGCCTTCGGGCTTAGTTTGAACCTGGTCCAAGGTACCAGCGCAACTCTGTGTTGAGCGGAGCCGCTATGATGTGACCTGAACGGCGGGCGATTTGACGCTCAAGCTGAGAACGGATGGTTTCAATCATTTCACTCACGTTAGCGTCTCCGACCAATTCATTTCGAATAAGAGAACTAATGTCAAGCCTTTCTCCACTGGCTTCAACCATCGACTGTACGATGGTGCGCTCTTCATACTGGGTAAAGTCGGCTTCGACTCCAGCAGATACGCGCTGACGGATGTGTTGATGGAGTGAGACCAATGCATCGCGTTGTGCATCCAAGTCATCCATAACCTGGGCAAGTGTTCGTAGGTGGGCTAATCCCTCTGCAACGGCTATTTTTTTCCTACCGCTCAACGACTCAGCAATTGGTACGGAAGCCTTCGGTAATTTAGGAGAGAGGCGCATAGGTCCGCCCTTAGGTAGTTTACGTGTTTCACAACGGAAGAGGTCTGGACCGAGGTCAATGTGGAGTGAGAATGCTCTGTCCACGCTGTATACAGTTCGCGGCGGCCCGCCTTTTTCCGAAGGAACCTTAGCCTTGGAAACCAATCCGCCTTTTTCTAACTCAGTGAGGTGTTTAACGACAGCAGGCTGACTTACGCCGATGAGTTGGGCAAGTTGCATGGCATAATGCGGCTCCCGAACCAATCGCTCTACAATATGGCGACGAATCTTATTTTGAAGCAAGTAAAGTGCCGTATCGAGGTCCGTCATCTTCTCAACCTATGGTTGGGTAGTGTTCAGACCTCTATGAACTCACCGATTTGGTTATTGTTCGTCCCAGTCTTTCCAACCATTATTATTTTCAGCCGAGGTAGAAGTATTGTTCGAGGTTCTTGAAGTGGGTTTTTCCTTCTTTTTCTCTGGAACTGCTTCGTTCGCTACAACCCCCTCATCCCAGGAAAAGATAGCCGCTGCGTTAGCAGCCTCAGCCTCAGCTCGCTCGGGTTGTTCCCCTTGATAGCGGTCGGTTCGAGCATGTTCCTGAGCAGCTTCAACATCGCCTTTCATTAACGCAAAAACCTGTTCAGTCGTGAGGAGGTTCCCTGCAGCAACATCTGTTTTCCCATCAACAAAATCTTCACTCTGTGGGCTCTTTGCAGTTGTGTCTGCAAAGGGTGGCGCAACGCTTTCATCAATGTTAGAGGGAGCACCGGTGTTCTGCGTGAACTCTACAGTTTGGTCGGGGGTGAAATCCGTCACGGGAATCATGGAACCATCAGC
>JABJFP010000248.1 GCA_018662715.1 Methanobacteriota archaeon
ATTCCCGACCCAGAGCGACATTGAGTGTGGAAAAGAAATCAAGTAGTGGTGGCACTCGTGTGCAGTTGAACCCCATGCCAACGCCTCCGATGAAAATTCCAGCCGATGCATTTGAAGCTCTTCAAAATAACATCGAGGGTACACTCAACAACGGCAAAATCATTCGTTCAACATTGGCTAATTACTCTAACCAAGGGCCCTTTAACGCAGATTGGGAAGTCGAAGCAGCAGTAGAAGCTCTTCACGTCTTCGGCTCCCGATGGACCATCGAGATTCTTGCAACATTGTACATTACTGGTCCTCGCCGATTCAATGAGATGAAGAACATGCTGAGTGGTATTTCAAGCAGAACGCTTTCAGATAAGTTGCGATTTCTAACCGAGGAAGGGCTGGTCTTGCGCCTGGTTACCGAAGGACCTCCTGTCAAAGTCAATTACGAACTCAGCCAACACGGCTTGACTTGCGGTCGACTCCTCTCGCCGCTGGTAGCGCATCTGAAAGTGAAGATGGGCTCGGTTCGACCAGAGTGAAATCAAGGCTCAACTCTATTTTGTTGAACAACACGTTTGTCTTGAAGGTTGAACGCGGTTAAGACTGCTGGCATCCCATGCTTTCCGTGATACAAACACGTATCGAGGCCGATCGAGGCTGGGCGCGTATCGCTAAGACATACCTCGTTTTGCCAAACCTTACCCCATGATTGCTCCGTATGCCCCGGAAGACTGACCGTTGGAGTATGGCCAAAGACAACAGTTCGCTCAGGATCAACAGGTTCTGGAGCCTGATGAAATTCCTTCCTGACCCACAAATATTCTTCCTCTGTTTGTTCATCAAGAGGAAGGTTTGGGCTGTAACCTGCATGTATCAATCTCCATTTCTTCAAAACAATATGAAGAGGAAGGGTTTCAATCCATTTGATATCACTCTGGATTTGTTCTTCCATGAGTTGACGGTCGGATGACGTCGAAGCATTGTTGAAGGCGTTCAAGTACGAACGAATGGTTGTATTCCCCCCATTGTTTATCCAAACCAACATGTCTATGTTTGGGTTTTTAAGTTGCTCCAACGAGAAATTTTCAGCCATCATAGCCTCATGATTTCCCTTTACAGACAAGATCTGTTCATTTGTTCGTGCAGTGTGAACAACCCCGTAAGAATTCGGGCCTCGGTCAATGAGGTCGCCCAACAAAACCACTCGGTCATCTGTACCAAGATTCAACTGTTCAAGAAGCGAAATAAAACTTTGATAAAACCCGTGAATATCTCCGATGACCCACACGTTTGCACCTTGGTCCAATGCTGACTGTAGCTGCGTTTCAATCGTTTCATTTCTCTTGTTTTTCATCATAAAATTCTACCATAAGTTAACGCTTTCAAGGGTATATTAACGGCTTATTCAAGCAGTGAAAGTAGTGCTCAAAACGACGATGGTTTAAGGGAGGAGAAGGCCAACCCCAATGTATGCCTCTTCTCTCCCAATGGGTGCGTCAGCGACCATGGTTAGCGGCTGGATTGGCTGGAGCGGCAAGCAGTGTTGCAGGGCTTGCTGGAGGTGTTGCAGCAGCAGCAGGTGCTGTTGGCGCTATGACAATGGGGGGCATACGAACCAAAGCCACCCATCATGAACACCCGTTGCGGCGGAGGATCCTTTCAACCTTAGAAGCACATCCTGGATTGTGCTACCGTGAATTACAAACTGCAATGAATACCGCCAATGGAACATTGCGACATCATCTTGATGTTCTTCAGACTCGCAAGTCGGTCACAATTCTTCCGGTTAACGGCCGAACGTGCTATTTTGCCGGTGCACCAAGTCAAGTTGAAATTCTCCGTAGCACAGTGATTGGAGAAGAACGAATGGCCCAGAGTCTTCCGATTGGCCTGTCACTTGTACAGCGCTTGATTTTGGAAAATATTGAACGTGAGGGAGTTCCACGGTCACAAGCAGAACTTGCCCGACGTCTCGGAAGAACTCGGGCTACCGTACACAGCGCTGTGAAGGTGCTACGACGACGGGGGATTTTACGAGATGATCGGATTGAACTCATGCCACATATTGACCTTGATATGTGCTGGCAGCCGCACGGTAGCGTGGATTATGAATGGAAGGACGAACGAAGGACGGCGTGACCGCTCCTCTGAAGTTCTTTTGAAATCTATCGCTTGAGCGGCATTTACTGCATAGACTTCAAAGGCTTTCGCCACTGGCTTCTCTTCGGTAGTCAGAATGTTCTCGGTACGAATGGTTGAACTCCCGCTCCCCTCAACTGACCGCGAGGCTGACGCTCTTGTTGAGTGGATGACAGACACTCTTTGCCTGGTTCGAAAGCGAGGAGATGCTATGGCGGATAATGGCAGGGCTGGCCCGGTTCACCGACTGCTACGAGACCATTTGTTTGGTCAACCGAATACCGCTTGGGACGCTCAAATGCTTGCGGATGAACTGGCTTTGATGCCAGCCTCGCTCAATCATCACCTCACACGGCTTGTAGAGAGCGGAATTGTAGGCTACACCAACGAAGGGAAGGGATGGCGACGCTATTTCCTTCGGGGTGGTTCATTGAGCAATGCTGTTGCGTTCTTTCAGCAAAATTGCTCTCTTATCCTCACGCAGAGAATGGCAGCATTGGAGCCATATTGGAAGCGAACTGGTGAACCCATGGAAGTGGAACTACCCGAACCTGAACATGCCCCCTTCATGCTTGGCTTAACCGACCACCGGCCAATACCCAACGATTCGAACGGAACTGTACTTTCGCATTGGATGAATGACTTTGGGATGCTTGGTGAGCGTCCCGGCCAAGAAATAACCGCAGATTCGTTATCGGTTCGCTTGATGATGACACTATTGGAACGAGACCTCCCTCTTTCTCTTGATGAAGCAGTTGAGTCCCATGGAGGACAAAAGGCCCGTATTGGACGGATTCTAGACCGATTCAGAGCGTCCGGCATGGTTGAGAGAGTTGCCCGAACCGACCGACTAAGTGTTGCATTATGGACTGCAATGACCACACAATATCAGAGACGTGGTGAAGATTGGATGTTGAAAAAAGGTGGATTTCAACGTTTGCTCAGTAATGAACAGCAAAACACTCTTCTGCAATCGTTGAACAAAGGAAGCCTCAATGTGGATGATGTTGGAAGGCATTTGGAAACCATGGCGGCACGAGAGCAAATGCTCCTCCTGAACCTACTCGGCGGTCGCCTTCCGATGGGATATCGCCTCTCTGGCCCCTCACCCCAAGCCCTTCAACGGCGTGTTCAAGAGCGCATGGACCGTGTTCTCCGGAGAATGGTCCGAGTCGCCAACTTACTTGATGAAGCCGTTGAAACCTCCGGAGATGAGGGAAATGCTTGAAACAATTTCAATTGACCCAAATCCATGACCGAGCACATCCAACCCGCCCCAGGGCCTTGGGATGGTGATGCTCGTCCTCTTTTTTTAGCGCCAATGTCGG
>JABJFP010000249.1 GCA_018662715.1 Methanobacteriota archaeon
CGCTGGAATTACCTCTGCATATGACGACCATGAATGCTCAACGGTTGATGGCGTTCGCGTACGCTTCAACGATGATGACGGCAACTACGTCGGATGGTACCTTGCTCGAAAATCCAATACAGAAGCGGTCTTAGTGATGCGAATGGAAGCAACCAGCGAAGAGCAACTCACCAAGATGAAGGAGATGGCAGACGAGCGTGTCTCATCCATCATTGACATCAAGAAACTCTTGAACGCTTAATGCCGTCCGATAAATTGCTCTTCAACTGAGGCATCATCGACCTTAACAAAGAAACCAATGAGTTCTGTGGTTGCTTTGATATCACTAATTGTACTACCTCCTTTGTAGAACGGTAATTCACAATAAGCCATTTCATCAATGAACACTTTCTTGTAAGGCGTAGCCTCCGTAGTCGGGCACGTTGCAGCAAATTTCTTGTGATTAAACAGCGAATCCGAAGTGACATTTTTAGGCACATCTTCAGCATCCCCAAACCACTGAACAACTAAAGATCCCATCAGAAAATATTCGTTCTCAATCCGAGTAAATCCCCAAATTGTGTCTCCTACCTTAAGGTCGGTAGGGAGGGGTTTGCTTGTAGATATCCGATCAAAGGGCATCCAAGGATGCTTTCTTCTTCGTTCTTCAACACCGGCCTTAGCGTGATAATGAAGCCAGTGCGTCATCTTCAGACCCCCTGGACTTCAACCACTGGAACGATGGTGTAGTCAAACACAATGAGTTCAACGACATAAGACACTTCTTGCCCCTCATCCGAACGACTACAGGTTGGACTCGGTTCATTACCTGCCTGTGCACTAACAGAAATCTCAACGGCATGGTCGCCAAGGCCAGCGCCCATGGAATCAATTTGCGCTTTGATATCGTCCATTGATAGTCCTTCAATCACTTCTCCACCAACCATGCTCGAGTTGTACCATTCAGCACTCACTTCGTGGCTTCCTCCGGCCCCGCCGTTTTGACCTTCACCGGTTTCTGTGAAGTTGAGATGTGTGGCTGTGCCAGTAATTGTATCTGCGGCATCTTGGACACCAGTACATGTAGGTCCTCCTGCTCCTTCATCGTCCTCTCCATAGGAAAGACTCACTCGGAGGCCAACGATGTTCATCTCGTCAGCGTCATCAACGGCGTCCGTGTTGAAGGTGTCCATCCATGGCGTTCCGTCAGCCACATACTCGGTACCTGAATCAAGTTCAATGTAGGTCAACTCTCCGTTGACTTTGTAATCCGCAACAACACTTCCACTAAGGGAGCCGTCAGCATTTCCTGCAGCGAATCCAAAGTAAATTGGGAAGGCGAGCAAAAAGAACACGATACTTCCTACCGTGATCTGAGCATCACGGTTTGTCTTGAGGTCTTCCATCGTGTACATGGTGCTCCACTCGTCTCATGCGAGGGGTTGCTCTTCTCTATCACTTTCGGTTGGGTGAGTTTGAAACAAAACCGAGTTCAGCCCTCAGATTCTTCGTCTCCGTCGCCATTTTCTTCGCCTTCAGGTGTGTCTTCTTCAGTACGCTCCATCAGTCGGATGAGTGTGATGGATAGCATGATGGCGAGCAAAGCAAAAATCGGTGGACAAATCCAGAACATATTAAAGGAATTATCCACCTCTTCAAATTCTGGAATGATGAAAATATCTTCTTCAGTAGTTTCATTTCGCACCGACTGAATTGTCAAATCTGGCTCTCCCATGACTACAATGGACACATGCAACTCCACAGGGACCATTTGTCCGGTCACGGTAACGGTGTAATTTGTGAAGTTTGATGCCACGGTTGGAATTCCATAAATCGTACCGTTATCAAACAACAGACCTTCCGGCAGGCCTGGAGTAATAGACCAAACAGGGATGCGGTTTTCTTCAAAGTAGAACAGAGGATAGAGCGGATCGAGAGTTTGATTTACCTCAAGAACAATCAGAGTCTTTGGATAACGTGAGATGTAGGTTGGTTGTTCAACGGTTAGGGTGAAATTTGTTATTTCTGTACCCCCCGAGTTGTTGGCGTAAACGGTGAATACCGTTTCATTGAGGTTGGCCGTAGGCGTACCGATAATGTATCCATTCACAAAGGTCAAACCATCAGGCAGCGGCGGTTCAATTGACCATGTAGCAGGGACTCCGCCTTCAATTACAGGGATAATGAGGCCGTGGGAAATTCCGTTGATGAGGGTGATGCCATCTTCTGGGTACTCCACTTCTGCCTTTGGTTCAAGAACTTCCAAGGTAAAGGAAAGACTTGCAGATCCACCACTGTTGTTGGCCCAAAGGGTATAGGTCGTGACCGTCATGTTCACTTCAGAAACGCCAAAGAGAACACCCTGCTGTAAAGTGATACCAAGTGGGAGCGCGGGTTCAATAGCCCAGGTTGCAACCATTCCACCCGTGTTATTGACGGAGGCATTCAACTCATCCACACCCCGTGTAAGGACGAAACTTTCGTTGAAAGCGAGAACAGCGATGGGCTCAACGATAGTAATGTTGAGGTAGGCGACAGCACTGCCGCCTGTGTTTGTAGCGATGACAACGTAAGTCATGTTTGTACTGTTGATGAGCGGAATCCCGAAAATTGAGCCGTTATCGAAGAACAATCCATCAGGAAGCGCGGGTGAGATGGACCATGATTCAACCATGCCACCGCCGAGAATTGGAACGATGCTGGCGTTGTCTTCGCCTCGAATCAGCGTGATGTTCTCCGGAACATAAACCACCGTCGCAACCGGTTCTAGGATGGTGATGGTAAGGAATGCTGCCGATGACCCTCCGCTGTTATTTGCATAAACCGTGAACTGTGTTGCTGTCATGTTGACTTCAGGTGTTCCAGAAATCACTCCGTTAGAGAAGTTCATTCCGGCTGGTAGAGCTGGAGAAATACTCCACTGGTCGGCC